>CAIXMC010000167.1 GCA_903920405.1 uncultured beta proteobacterium | reverse complement strand
CTGTTTGGCTCGCCGTTTCCTGATGTCTTTGAATGGCTAATCAGTCAAATGGGTGATCTTCCCCTGCCAAGAAAACCACGTGAGTTAATCAAACGTAACCCATTGATATTGCAATTCGTCCCGCCTTAAGTGGGAAGCCGAAAATTCCACATCAGTTTGAATCGCACCCAACATCACTGATCGCACCCTTGCACTTTTTGAAGAAGCTGGTGACATATCTCTGGTGAAACAAACGGGGTGACATGGCCACCTAACATCGCAATTTGGCGCACCAGAGAGCTTGAAACAAATTGATACTTGGTGTCTGGGGTCATAAAAATGGTTTCAACATCGGGCATCAGGGTGCGATTTATACCTGCCAACTGCAATTCTTCATCAAAATCGGTCACGCCACGCAGGCCGCGCACCATCACTTTGGCACCTCGCCGGGTCACAAAGTCGTGAATCAATCCTGCAAAGCCTTCTACCTTTACCCCAGGATGAGCACCCACGGCTTTGTGAGCCATGTCAATGCGCTCCTGCAAGGAAAACAGGGTGTTTTTGTGATGCCCGGCAGCCACTGCCACGATCAGATTCTCAAATAACAAAGCCGCTCGGCGCACCATGTCTTCATGCCCTAAGGTCATGGGGTCAAAAGTACCCGGATAAATGGCAATCATATGGATGACACAGGCGTTATTTCACCAACTGGTTCAACTGAATAATGGGCATCAGCACGGCCAGCACAATCAGCATGACCACCACACCCATCGCCACAATCAGCAAAGGCTCCAGCAAAGTAGCCACCTGCATGGCACGGCGCTGAACCTCTGTGCTGAGTTGCTGGGCTGCACGTGAAAGCATCAACGGCAACTGCCCCGTTTGTTCACCCAAACGGGCAAACATGGCCAGCAATGGCGGAAACCGCTTTTTTTGTGCCAGGGCTGTGGCCAGCGGTGCGCCTTCACGCACCAACACCAGTGCGTCTGTGGCATCCGTTCGCAAAGCACGGTTGGACAGGGTTTCTGACGCAGCCTGCAGCGCCTTCAGAATGGGGACACCTGCGGCTGACAACATGGCCAAAGTACTCGCAAAGCGCGCAGCGTTGTAAGAACGTGACAGTCGCCCCACAAGAGGCAGGTTCAGCCAGGCAGCATCAAATTTTTCATGAAATTGGGCGTTGGACAAGGCCAGGCGTGCGCTGATAACTCCCAAAATAATAGCAATTAGCATGAGCCAACCATAGCTGCGAACAAAGTTGCTGATGCCAATCATAATGACCGTCAACAACGGCAGTGCGCGTTTGCTGCTGGCAAAAACATGCGCCACCTGTGGCACCACATAAGTGACCAAAAACAGCACGATGACGATGGCCACCAGCGACACAATGGCAGGGTAAAGTGCTGCACCCATCAGCTTGGCTTTGAGTTCCTGCTGCTCTTCAAGGTCATCGGCTAAGCGCTCAAGCACCAGACCCAAGTTGCCGCTTTGCTCTCCAGCACCAATGACCGCCACATAAATATCAGAAAATTCGTTTTGATGCTGCGACAACGCTTTGGCAAACGGTGCACCGCCGTTGACCTCAGATCGCAAAGTGGCGACCAGCTCGCGTTCCGGTGCTTTTTCTGCTTCGTCTGAAAGAGAAGTCAGCGCACGCTCAAGCGGTAAACCCGATGACACCAGGCCGGCAAGCTGTCGCGTCCAGATGGTCAAGGCAGTGGCGTTAAAAACACGAAGCCGGTGTCGCTTGGGGCCACCCTGAATGTTGCCCCCTGTCGATTGTCCAGAAACACCGACACCCAGCGCCTGCACGGCCAATGGCACCATGGCCTGCCTACGCAACAAACTGCGAGCAGACTTGGCAGAGTCTGCATCAAGCACCCCACGGCGTGTCTTGCCCTGGGCATCAATGGCTTCATAGGAATAGGCTGTCATAGGTCAAAATGTGGGTGAAGTGAGGTGCGTTTCAAAGTGATGTGGCTTTGCTTGGGTGCGACATCCAAATCCCCCCTAACCCCCAATGGCACTACCTTAAGAAAAAGTTAAATAAAAACAATAAACTAATGCTCTGAAATGG
>CAIXMC010000166.1 GCA_903920405.1 uncultured beta proteobacterium | reverse complement strand
TCTCGGCCAGCGACAATTTCCAAAGTAATCACAGATGTGTTGGCCAGCACAATGGGTCTGTTTGACAAGGTGTGAGGGGCAATCGGAGCCAGCACCCAGCCACCTACGGACGGATGCAGCAACGGGCCACCCGCAGACAATGAGTACGCAGTAGAACCGGTTGCCGTTGCAACAATCAAACCATCAGCACGCTGGTTGGCGACAAAATGACCATCCACTTCCACCC
Organism: uncultured beta proteobacterium; assembly: GCA_903920405.1. GTDB lineage: Bacteria > Pseudomonadota > Gammaproteobacteria > Burkholderiales > Burkholderiaceae_C > Rhodoferax. The sequence goes on along the minus strand of CAIXMC010000166.1, from coordinate 4,213 downwards.
TTAATTCAACCATGCCTGCCGTGGCACCGCGGTTAACAACAACATCATTCATGGCCATTGCACTGAAAACACACTGCCCATCACGCATGACCCTGCCATCCATCAGACTGCGCTGATCTTCAATGTATTCACCATGCAACATGGGAGTCAGACAGTCTGAAAAGCTGCTGTAAGGAATGTCGGTAATGAACCCCAGTCGCCCCTGGTTGATGCCAATCAGAGGTACATTAAAAGCTGCCAATTGACGACCTATGCCAAGCATCGTGCCATCACCACCGACTACCACAGCCAAATCGCACGAAACAGCAATGGCATCCAACGCCAGACAAGGAAAGTCAAAGACACCCATGCGGTGTGCCCAATCGTGCTCTATCACTACATCACAACCCTGTTTGACCAGAAAATGCGCAACAGTCAGCAAGGCATCTGGTGAATGCATCCCCGCTGTACCCAAGTGCGCACCGTGGTACTTTCCGATCAATGCAATACGGTGAAATGTGGATGTCATGGTCAAATTACATCACTAAAATAAAGTCATGCTCGATGATCGTGCCAAGTTATTGTTAAAAGCGCTGATTGAACGCTACATTGCAGATGGGCAGCCGGTAGGCTCGCGCACGCTGTCTCGTGCTTCTGGCGTTGAATTGTCGCCTGCAACCATCCGCAATGTGATGTCAGATCTGGAAGAATTGGGGTTAATTGTCAGCCCCCACACTTCGGCCGGTCGTATCCCTACGGCGCGTGGCTACAGACTGTTTGTGGATACCATGCTCACGGTTCATCGTGCCCAGTTGGGCACGCATAGCCTGGCTCCCGATCAACCCCAAAAGGTCATGTCCAATGCTGCCCATTTGCTGTCGAATCTTTCGCAGTTCGTTGGTATTGTCGTGGCACCACGTCGAACGTCAATGTTCAGACACATTGAGTTTTTGCGCTTGTCTGAGTGCCGGTTTTTGGTCATCATTGTCTCGCCGGATGGTGACGTGCAAAACAGAGTGGTCTTTACCAAGGTTGATCACACACAGACACAACTGGTGGAGGCTGCCAATTACCTGAATACCCATTATGTTGGCTTGACGATAGATCAGGCGTATGAGCGCCTGAAAAGCGAGGTGGACACACTGCGGGTTGAAATCGCCAGTTTGATGAATGCAGCGGTCAACGCCAATTCTGATGCCATTTCCGAATCGCAGGATGACGTGATCATTTCGGGTGAGAGAAATTTATTGTCTGTCAGTGATTTTTCAAACGATATGAGCAATTTGCGACGTGCTTTTGAACTTTTTGAGCAAAAAGCGCAACTCATTCGCTTACTTGACATGACGGGTCAGGCGGAGGGCGTTCGTATCTTTATTGGTGGAGAAAGTCAAGTGATGCCCTACGAAGATTTATCCATTGTCAGTGCTACCTACGATATTGACGGGCAAATTGTAGGCACATTGGGCGTGGTGGGACCCACCCGCATGGCCTATGACCGAATGATTCACATTGTTGACATCACAGCCAAACTTGTGAGCAATGCCTTAAGTCGTCACAAATAGGCCTTTACAATCGTGACGTAGTCCGTTTCACCCGAGTGGCTACATGGAATTGTGTCTTTTCCTGACTGGCGTTGTTGTTCGTCGTTGCAATAGCCAAGGCTATTTCGTTTCCTCTCGCCTAGCCAGTCAGTTCAGTTAGTTCAGTCAGTTAGGTGTATTGATGAAGCATTACCGAAGCATCGTTTCAAGCGAGGTGCTTCAGCAAAGGGCCGTTAGCTCAGTTGGTTAGAGCAGAGGTCTCATAAACCTTTGGTCGCTGGTTCAAATCCAGCACGGCCCACCACTTCATACTTGATGTTCAAGTGGGGATACATACAAGAAGAGTCAGGCGAATTTGTTCGCCTATTTTACTATTAAAAAGATAGCTATCAACGCAAGCTGGACGGGCGCTAGAGGCTGATTTGTTATACAAAAAAACTCACTCAAGTTCGCGCTGATCCATCAAGCGTCAGAGGGCGATTTAGCTCTTAAAACCAGGGCGACCAACAACAGAACGGGCACCCCCAGCAAGGCCGTGGCCACAAAAAAATTGAGGTAGCCAAAGTGATCCACATAGCGCCCTGAGTAGCCAGCTAAAAACTTGGGTAACAACAGCATCATGGAACTGAACAGTGCATATTGGGTGGCTGAGTAATTCACGTTGGTCAAGCCCGAAAGGTACGCAATAAAGGCAGCAGACGCAATACCGCCTGCCAGGTTGTCGGCAGAAATGACAAAAATCAGGCCATGGAGGTCGTGGCCACGGGTGCTTAAAACAGCAAACAGAAGGTTGCTGGCGGCGCTTAATACGGCCCCCAGCATCAACACCCGCTTGACGCCCCAGTGCATGGTCAATGCTCCCCCTACAAATGCTCCAAGCAGCGTCATGATGACACCGTAAATTTTAGTGACCGCGGCCACTTCGTCTTTGGTGTAGCCCATGTCCACGTAAAACGGGTTGGCCATGCTGCCCATCACCACATCGCTGATGCGGTAGGTGGCAATAAGCCCCAAAATCAGCACAGCTTGCCAACGGTAACGCTTCAAAAAGTCGGCAAAAGGTTCTACCAAGGCACTACGCAACCAGTCTGCTGCATTTTTGGCGGGTAAGACTGCGAGGCGCAGAGGTTCTGGTGACATCAACACGGTGATCACACCCAGTGACATGCTAGCGGCCATGACCAGATAAGCAGTCTGCCAGGCACCGGGCTGATAGCCCGAAATAGCCGAAGATTCAGATCGTGCTGCAATCCACAAAACACCAGCCCCTGCCCAAATCATAGCCAGTCGGTAGCCAATTTGATACGCTGCAGCCAACGCGGCTTGACGGTCCAGGTTGGCAGATTCAATGCGAAACGCATCGATCGCGATGTCTTGCGTGGCAGAGCCAACAGCCACTGCCAATGCGCCCCACACCACGGGGGACAGTGCCACCTGGGGGTCGTTGAACGACATGGCCAGCAACCCCAGCACAATGCAGAGCTGCGACAACAAGAGCCAACCGCGCCTGCGCCCCAGCGCCTGGGTGAGCAGCGGGATGGGCATTCGATCCACCAAGGGTGCCCACAGCCATTTGAAAGCATAGGCCAAACTCACCCAGCTCAAATAGCCAATGGTGGTGCGGTCAATCCCGGCCTCGCGAAGCCAAAAACTCAATGTGCCCAGCACCAGAAACAAAGGCAATCCTGCCGAAAAACCCAGCACCAGCATGCGCCATGCTGCAGGTTCCAGATACACCCGAAAATCTGTCAGAAATTGCCTGGCAATGACCTTGAGTGCTTGCATGCCGTGGCATCACAAGGTACTTGTCATGAAAGCCACACGCGTTGGGCTACATCAAGGCGAAATTTGCGCTTTCAGTTTTTGACTGGCATGGAAAGTCACCACACGGCGTGCTTGAATGGGGACTGTTTCACCGGTTCTGGGGTTGCGCCCGGGTCTTGGTGATTTGGCGCGTACCTGAAAATGACCAAACCCGCAAATTTTGACATCCTCACCAGATGTCAATTTTTCTGAGATGACTTCAAAAAACGTTTCAACCATTTCTTTGGCTTCGCGCTTGTTCAATCCAACACGATCAAAAAGCATTTCAGACATGTCGGCTTTGGTTAGTGCCGGAGTTTTCTCAGATTCAACTTTAGTATTCATAATGAACTCACTTTCTACTGGATAATTTAAAATAAGTAGTCAGTTTCACCAAAATGGTGACATGAAATCGTGTCTTTTCCTGCCTGGCGTTGTGGTTCGTCGTTGCAATAGCTCAGGCTATTGCGTCTCCTCTCGCCTAGCCCGTCAGAAAAATCCATTGATTTCATTAGGTAACACTTTTGATGAAACAAACTACCAGAAACGGACATCAGACGCGCTGCTGCGCACCCAACTGATCTGCCAAGGATACCAGCACCGCAGATACGGCGGCATCAATGCTTTGCTCTGACAAAGTGGTATCCCTGGTATTGAGTGTAAGACGTACAGCCATGCTTTTTTGGGATGGTTTATCAGATAGTTGCATCGTGGCAGCATTTGACGGTGGATGATAAATGTCAAACACGACGGCATCGAGTGAAACATGATCACAGGATGCTGACCCAATCGCTTGCATCAATGCTTGCGCTGTGACATGCTCATCGACCCACACCGCAATATCACGCTCAACCGGGTGAAAACGCGGCACGGGATGAAAGTGGGGCACG
>CAIXMC010000165.1 GCA_903920405.1 uncultured beta proteobacterium | reverse complement strand
CGCCCGAGTGGGCTACTGGCCAGTGAAGAAATCGGACAGCACATGTGGCAATGCTGTCCAACCAGGGTTACTTGGTCATGGTCATGGGCGTGGTGTCTTCAACTTCACCGCCGTGTCCAAGCAGTGAAGGATCAAGCATTCCCGTGATCATTGCAATGTGACCGAAAACCAGGAAAGCTGCCACACAAATGGCATGAACCTTCTTTTTGTGCTCTTGACTAGCCCGTTGGTTTGCGACACCAAGCTCTTGCATGGCAATGTAGATCAGCGGCAAGCCAGCAATCAAATAGCTCCCCACCGCAATCACGTCAATCACGGTGCGCCATTCACCTGCCTTTGTGATGGGCACGACCGCAGTGGCCATCAAGTAACCAATCACGCCAATAAAGTAAAGCCCCACCGTGATTCCAGCCGCACGATTCAAGCTATGAACCCAGCCGGTTACATTTCTGGTAAACAGCAAATACAACTCAGTGATGGCTAAGGTCTCGGCCAAAACCACAGGTATCCCCATAAAAATCAACAAGTTCCAGGGTTGATTAACGGATAGCAGCTCCATGTAATGTGTCATGTTCATGATATTTCTCCAAAAAAAAGAAAACCGACCCTTCAGGTCAAGACGATGCTGCAAGGAAAAAACTATGGAGGCTTGTACAAATGGGCAGGGCAGCGTTGAAGTGCAAGGATGCACACCATTGGGTTAATGAGTTTTACGGTACCCAAGCTGAAATCATCGAAAAATTTTGCGATGGTTGCTGTCAATCCCGTACAACAAAGGTGTCCACCTCGAAAACATTTGACAAAAGGCAACGTGCTGGCTTGTTCATCGCAATGGTGTGTCACGTGTAATGGGACCTGATCAAAGCCAGACGCTGCATCGATAGGCACAGGCATAGATGCCGCATAAAACATGCTGCTGAATAGGCTAAAACAAAGAACCAGGCAAAACCAGCGCATACTGACATTTTAGACATCATCCTAGATTCCTCAATTGATCGCTTATTATCTTCACTAACCCGTTATGAAAATAATAAGGATATGGTCAACAATAAGTTCCGCATTTGGCCGTCAGAGTTGGGATGCACTGCGTCGCTGCATGTCGCTGGTGCAACAAAGCTACACAGCGCGCCTTGCGCCTGGCATTGCATCCCAAATCTGACGGCCAAATGCGGAACTTATGATTGACCACATCCTTACTCAATGGTTTTACCAACGGGTGTGATTCATCATGAAGGTTACTCATCACTCAACATTGCATCTACCATCTTCCAGAATGGATTTCCTCAAATCCCATCCAACTAAACCAGTGCCTACGCCGTTTACACTACCCATTCAGGTCTATCAGCCTGAATATGAGTGGCGTCCAAAATCACTCTTCCTTTAGGTCAAAACCTAGACTGTGAAAGGTAAGGATATGGTCAATAATAAGTTGTGCATTTGGCTCGTCAGATTTGGGCGCACTGCGTCGTTACAAATCGCTTATGTGGCTGGGCCACACCGCGCGATTTGCGCCTAGCATTGCAACCCAAATCTGACGGCCAAATGCGGAACTTCAGATTTCCTGATCCGCATGGAATCATGAATGGCACATCATGTTAGAAAATAGCT
>CAIXMC010000164.1 GCA_903920405.1 uncultured beta proteobacterium | reverse complement strand
GTATCGCCACGCAACAGGGTGCGTTCAGCATTGGCAGGCAGTGCGGGTTCGGTCAATATGCCACTGAAGGCGCGGATGCGGGTGTCTCCCACCACGCCGCGCTCTAGGGTAAAAATGCTTGATGTTCTCAACCAGTGTGCATCTTTTTTGGGTACATCAATCACCATGCGGGCTTTGCCGTCATCGGCCAGATCAATGCGGCGCACACGACCTATGGGGAAACCCGAAAACGTCAAATCCATGCCCGCGATCACACCTTCGGAGTCATCGGACACCAGCACCAGTTGTTGGGTTTGCTCAAACACGCCACGCGCCACCATCACATACAGGGCAAAACTGATGATGACTGCTCCTACCAGCCAGATCAGCAAGCTGGCTTTTCGCTCCAGATTCGAGACGGAATGTGGAGGGCTGTCAGAAGGCGGCGGGAGAATGGGGATGGATGCACTCATGGTATAAAAAATGAATTGTCAGATGTAATTGACGGTCAATGAAGCAACTTCAAGCATCAGAAGCACCACAAACAAGCGAACCGCGCCTGGCTGCATGGTGCTATGGGTGCGGGTATGATTTTCAATTTTGGCAGCCATAGGCACCATGGCGACGGCCAGGCTAAACAGTGATACCTTGAGCATCAACCCCAGGCTGACAGTCAAATCAAAGACTTGCCCCACGGTTCGTGTAAAGCCAGGCAAGCCCCAGGGCGACAGTCCATAGACCACCAGATAGGCCAGAACCAGAGCCATCACGCTGCTAAGGGTAGCTAGCGCCAGCACTGAAAAAGCATCAGCCAGAACGCGGGGAAGCAGCTCGGTGTGCAGCCTTGTCAGACTGATGTCACCCACAGGGTAAATGCAGTCGGATGTCGCCTCAGCGTTCACAGCCAGACCTGCTCGCAAGGCCACAAACAAGGCAGCCGACAGTGGGATCAGCTCCAACACCAGCACACGCACCACCATTTGCAAGGCGTATTGCGACAGGCCATAGCTTAAAGCAGTGACCACCACAATGCGAATCAGCACCAGACTGAGCAATGCAGAGAGTGCCGTAAACCAGGGCAATACTTGCCAAGTGCTGGTGCATAGGCATTGCGCAGTGGTAGCGCGATAAGTGCGATTGTGCGTGGAGGGGGTCAACAACAACACCAGCACAATAGCCCCAAACCGCAGCATGAACCACCAACTGGCCAGCGTGCGCTGCCCTATGGGTTGATGATGAAAAATGAGAGATGGCATGATGCGATGATAAGGATATGGGTCAATAACAAGGTAACTTTAGACCCCTTGCCCAGATGTCGTCATTCCCGCGAAGGCGGGAATCCAGTGTATTTTGGTCTTCATGGATACAAAAAGTCAGTCTGGATTCCCGCCTTCGCGGGAATGACGGTGGCGGGGTCTAAACGGTTACCTAACAAGTTCCGCTTTTGGCTCGTCGAATTTGAAACGACGTAGTTCTCCAAAATCTATCGAGCCAAATGCAAAACTTATTGTTGACCCTATCCTCAGTTGATTATTAACTGCCTGGGATTTGTTTGAAATCAATCGGTTGGTGTAATAATTGGGCTGAGTCTGTGCCAGGAACATCTCTGGGAGGGAGTGCATCTTACCCTCTCTCCCAAAGATGTTTTTTCACATTATTTTTTCAATAGGTTAGACCCTGCAACGTGTGTTTTGGGCCTGACCCCACAAGCATTGGCACGTTTTAATGAACCCATTTTCCCCTTCAGTACTGGCTGACTTGTCCAAAATGTACGGCACGCCCTTATGGGTGTATGACGCTGCTACCATAGTGCGTCAAATTGCCGCTCTAAGCCAGTTTGATGTGATTCGTTATGCCCAAAAGGCCAATGCCAATACCCACATTCTGCGGCTGATGAAACACCATGGTGTGACAGTAGATGCAGTCTCTTTAGGAGAAATTGAACGCGCTCTTGCCGCTGGCTTTTGCCCTGGCATTCATGAGGGTCATTCTGAAATTGTGCTCACCACAGATTTGCTGGATCGCGCTACTTTGAACCGTGTGGCAGAACTGGGGGTGACAGTCAACTGTGGCTCGATAGATATGCTCGATCAACTTGGCAATATCCATCCTGGGCACTCGGTATGGCTTCGCATCAATCCTGGCTTTGGTCATGGTCACAGCAACAAAACCAACACCGGCGGCGAAAACAGCAAGCATGGCATTTGGCTCGAGGATTTGCCACTGGCCTGCGAGCGCGTGCGTGCCAACCACCTTGATTTGGTGGGCATTCATGTTCACATTGGTTCCGGTGTAGATTACGCCCATCTGCAAAAAGTATGCGGTGCCATGATCGCACTGGTCGCCACCGCCCAAGACCTGGGCATGGACTTACAAGCCATCTCCGCGGGTGGTGGCTTGTCTGTGGCGTACCAAGCGGGTACACCACACCTGGACACACACCACTACTTTTCGCTATGGGATACTGCGCGTCAGCAAATTGCCAGCTTGTTGGGTCATCCCGTCACATTGGAAATTGAACCCGGTCGCTACCTGGTTGCAGAGTCCGGTGTGCTGGTCGCCGAAGTACGTGCGATCAAGCCCATGGGGCGCAATACTTTTGTGATGGTCGATGCCGGTTTTAACGACCTCATGCGCCCTTGCATGTATGGCAGTTTTCATGGCATGGAGCTGATTCATTCCAACGGGATTCCTGTCACAGGCGAGCTACAAAACGTCATCGTTGGCGGACCATTGTGCGAATCAGGCGATGTGTTCACACAAGGCGAAGGCGGCGTGGTGCTGCATCGCCCTTTACCTGCTGCCAGGGTTGGCGATTTACTGGTAGTGCATGACACAGGTGCTTATGGCGCATCCATGTCATCCAACTACAACACACGGCCATTGATTGCCGAAGTGCTGATGGAATGTGGTCAACCACGATTGATTCGGCGAAGACAAACAGTGAATGAGTTACTGTCACTAGAGATGCTTTAAGCATATGATTTCCACAACGATCTCACCCCAGGATTCTTCACTGTTGGCCCACCTGAACCCAGAACAGTTGTCTGCCGTCACCTTGCCTGCGGAGCATGCGCTGATTTTGGCCGGTGCAGGTTCGGGTAAAACACGCGTACTGACCACACGCATTGCGTGGTTGCTGCAAACCGGTCAGGTGTCGCCAGACGGTATTTTGGCGGTGACATTCACCAACAAGGCCGCCAAAGAGATGATGATGCGCCTGTCAGCCATGTTGCCGATCCATGTGCATGGCATGTGGATTGGCACTTTTCATGGCCTGTGTCACCGCTTTTTGCGCACCCATTACAAACTGGCCAATTTGCCCCAAGGCTTTCAAGTGATTGATACGCAAGATCAACTTTCTGCCATCAAACGCTTGTACAAGCAATTTGGCATTGACGACGAACGTTATCCGCACAAACCCATGCAGTGGTTTTTCAATAGCTGCAAGGAAGACGGCTTGCGCCCCCATGCGGTGCCAGCCCTAGACTCCGAAACAATCAAAAAAATTGAGTATTACCAACTTTACGAAGAACAGTGCCAGCGTGAAGGCGTGGTCGATTTTGGTGAACTGATGCTGCGCAGTTTTGAGCTGCTGCGTGACCATGCTCATATTCGTGAGCATTACCAACGCCGCTTTCGGCATCTTCTGATCGATGAGTTTCAAGACACCAACAAGCTGCAATACCTTTGGATCAAAATGCTTGCCGGTTTAGGTGGGTCTGCCTCTGTGGAAGGTGAAAGTCTCACACCCAGCAGCGTGTTGGCCGTGGGAGACGATGACCAAAGCATTTACGCCTTTCGCGGTGCGCGTGTTGGCAATATGGCTGATTTTGTTCGTGAATTTGATGTACGCCACCAAATCAAGCTCGAAGAAAACTACCGCAGTGGCAGCAACATTCTGGACTGTGCCAACGCCCTCATCAGCCACAACAGCAAACGCTTGGGCAAGAATCTTCGCACAGCCCAAGGCCCTGGCGAACCCGTTCGTGTTCTGGAAGCCTCTAGCGATTTGGCCGAGGCCCAGTGGATGGTGGATGAAATTCAGCAACTCATTCAAGACCATCACCGTCGCAGCGAAATCGCCGTTTTGTATCGATCCAATGCGCAAAGCAGGGTGATTGAAACTGCGCTGTTCAATGCGGGTGTTCCTTACAAGGTGCATGGTGGCGTTCGATTTTTTGAACGCGCCGAAATCAAACACGCACTGGCCTACCTGCGTCTTTTGGAAAACCCGCGTGATGACACCAGTTTTATGCGGGCGGTGAACTTTCCGCCACGCGGTATTGGCATGAGAAGCCTGGAACAATTACAGGACATGGCACGAGCCAATGGGTGTTCACTCAGTGATGCAGTCAGTGGCTTGGGCGGCAAGGCAGGCGCCAACATTGGCGCATTTTTAGCCGGCATTGATGTGCTTCGTGAACAAATCCATGGCATGAGTTTGCGTGAAATTGTCGAGCTAACCCTCAACCACAGCGGCCTGATCAGGCATTACAAGGCAGATCGCGAAGGGGCTGACCGCGTTGAAAATCTGGAAGAGCTGCTCAATGCTGCCGAGAGTTTTGTATCCATGGAAAATTTTGACGATGGAGATCTTTCTGTAGATGAATCGGTTTCATCGGGCACGTTTTCTGTTGCAGAGACCGGTGAAACCCTGTCGCCACTGAACGCTTTTTTAACCCATGCTGCACTGGAAGCCGGCGACAACCTGTCGCAATCCGGCCAGGATGCCGTTCAATTGATGACAGTTCACGCCAGCAAGGGGCTTGAGTTTGATGGCGTATTCATGACCGGCCTGGAAGAGGGTTTGTTTCCGCATGAAAATTCCATGAACGAGCGCGATAGCCTGGAAGAAGAACGCCGCCTGATGTATGTGGCCATCACCCGCGCCAGAAAACGTCTGTACCTCAGCCATTCTCAAACCCGCATGTTGCACGGCCAGACCCGTTACAACATCAAAAGCAGGTTTTACGATGAACTGCCCGAGGATGCCTTGAAATGGATCACCCCCAAAAGGCATGGAAATGCTACTGGAACAATAGCTGGAAACGCTTATTCCACGGGGGCTAGAGGCCAATTTGGCACTGATTATTCCAGCTTTGTTGCGCCACCCCAGGCGCAGGCAGGTCACACCCTTCGCGTTGGGCAAAAGGTGTTTCATGACAAGTTTGGCGAGGGTGCCGTATTGGCTTTGGAAGGCAAAGGTGATGATGCGCGTTCACAAATTAACTTTTTTCGCCACGGTGTCAAATGGCTGTCGCTGAGTGTGGCCAAGCTCACAGTGCTGGATTAAGGATGATTGCGATTGCGGTAGTTATCAGTAATGATGACACTGGGGGGACTAGACCACCGGCTGCGCGGTAAAACTGCCACTGAGCAGTTCAGACAAACGTCCAACGGCCATTTTGAAGCCACAAGCCCGTGCATGACCACCGCCCCCCATGCTTTGTGCCAGTGCAATGCAATCAAATCCTGCCCCGGATCGCAAACCACATTTGACGATGCCGATGGTGTCCACCGTCCACATCAAGGCAAAAGTGCCCGACTTTTTGCTCAGCATATCGCCCACCAGGCTTTGAAATTTGCTGGGCGCATTGACCATCAACCCTGAGATACCATTAAAAACAACAGGTTGTGCGCCTTTGGCGATTTGTTCTGCAAGATGGTGAAATTTTTCATTCATGGCCTGCCCACGGTCAATGTAGGCCAACAATGACGCTGCATCAAACTGTGCAACAGCCTGCCAGCGTGCAAAATCAAACGGCTCCATGTCAAGTGCTGACAAAAACCCAGCACTTTGAGGGTACTGCCAGACCCAAATATCTCGGTCTTCGACAAAGCGTATCAAATCAGGCACGGGGGTTTGGGGGTGAAAAAACTCCCATGCCAGCCGTGCACCCGACTTCTTCATATCAAAATACACCATGCCACTGCGGCATTCAAAGCTGCTTAAATCTTGTTCAGCGCTCAAATGATGGTCTAACAGGACCAGCTTGGCGGCGCGATCGTCCATACAGCGCAAAATTGGCTCTGAAAACGCAAAGTCCAGCACATAAACAGCTCTCCCCTGCAATGCGGGCAAATCATCGACGGCCTTGATATCGCCGTGATCCAACCCCAAAAAAGTGGCGCGGCCTTTAAAATAAAGCCAGGCCGCCAAGGCTGCTGCAAACCCGTCCGAACAATTTCGGCCATGGTAGAGAACCAGGGGATCGAAGTCATTTTTATCGGGTTGGACACAGGGGTTTAAAGTCATTTTTACTCTCTTTCAATGTGGGTGAATCAATCAAAATTACTACATAAACAATAGCTGTTCACGCAATGGTATCAAGGGCTAGCAGCCTGTTTCACCAAAATTGTTACATAAAACCCTTTGGGTGAAATGGACCACTAGCGGCATATTTCATTCATATGGATTTTCGCGCACCGCTTCGCAAAAGTTTTTTGAACCGAATGTTGCGATTTTGCTCGATGGCATCTTTTTTCACCTGACGCAAAGCATCCAAAGTTTGGCCTTCACTGAGCCAGTTTGCAAATTCGTCAGGTGTCTCCAAGGTCATCAAGCCCAATAACCCAGATCGAAAATCATCTATCGCCATCTCGGCAGCTTTTTGCCTATTGACCTTGTTGCCCGTCTGTAATGCACCGCGCCTACGGCCAATGGCCTCTAAAACTTGTTCGTCAGTCCAGCCTAAGACACTCTCTATTTTGAACCTGGCCTGCAAAAGCGAAGGGTAATGGGTGATCAGATAGTTGAGCAATTCCAGCGCGACTTCCTGGTCGTCAAACGCATTGCGCCCCACTGCTCCACTGGCGGCCAGGTTGTAGCCGCTTTTGGCAACAATGATGCGCGGCCAAAGCACACCTGGGGTGTCATAGACGTAAAAGTCAGATGCCAAAACAATACGCTGCTCGTGCCGCGTCACGCCCGCTTCGTCACCTGTTTGTGTGGCACGTTTGCCGATCAAGGTGTTAATCAGGGTGGATTTGCCCACATTGGGAATGCCGCAAATCAGCACACGCATGGGCTTTGCCATGCCGCCCCGGTAAGGGCTGAGTTCATGGCAAGCCGTCATCAATGCCCTAGCGGGTGCAGCCATACCGGCATTGAGCGCAAGTGCCCGTGTACCAGGCAGTGCGTTGTAGTGCGCCAGCCAGAGTGCAGTACGTTTTGGGTCTGCCAAATCCTGCTTGTTCAAGACCTTGAGCGTGCGTTTACCTTGCGTGATCGTTTTGAGCATGGGATTAAGGCTGGATCCCGGCAGGCGTGCGTCAAGCATCTCAATGACCACGTCGATCGTTTTGAGACGGTCGGCAATGGCATTTTGCGTCAGGTGCATATGACCTGGAAACCATTGAACCGCCATCTCAGTCCACCACCTTGGCACGTAACATTTTTTGCTCCGATCGTTTGATTTTGTCTTCACGAACACGCTGTTTTGAAGCCTTGGTAGCCCGCGTTGCTTTTCTGTGCTTGGGTGCTAGAGCCAGACTATTGACCAGCTCGTTCAAACGCACCATGGCATCAAAACGGTTCATCTCTTGCGTGCGATGTTGCTGTGCCTTGATGACTAACACACCGTCTTTGCTGATGCGGCTGTCATGATGCGCCAACAGACGAAATTTCACTGCGTCAGGCAAACTGCTAGCGGCAATGTCAAAACGCAAATGAATGGCGCTAGACACCTTATTGACGTTTTGCCCGCCAGCACCTTGCGCCCGAATGGCAGTAAGCACCACTTCGCCATCAGGTACATGCAAGCACTTAGTGGGGCTGATTTTTGCCAGCGATGGATTGTCTGTCATACGTTGTGTTAGGCAGCTACAGTTGTTATGTCCTTTTTGCCATTAGCCCTTGTCACGTCTGCGGTTGTAGCTATATATTTTGTAGTGTCTGCGCTTTGTGGGTGCGTGCAGTCCAGAGGTTGTTTTGGCTTTTGTCCGCTGGCTGTTGGCACGCAGGTTTTGGGCAGGGTACCATTCATGGGTTGCGTGGCGTTTGCCCCTTTTCAGCACCGCCGCCTAACACCGCAGTCAAGCGGGTCGCCGCGCTGAAGCGCGTCGCCCCTTACTTTTGACGTTAGGCAGCACATCGCAGAGCTTCAAGCGTCATCTCTTTAAATAACC
>CAIXMC010000163.1 GCA_903920405.1 uncultured beta proteobacterium | reverse complement strand
TCTTTGGTTTTTTCCCACTGCACACGCAACAAGTCTTCCCGATAGAGAAGGTACTGGTTTCGGATGAATTCGTTTTCAAAGAAAGCATCCTTGATTTTTAGGACAATCACAACGTCACTTTTTGCGATCTCAAAGTTGTTGTAGGCCCCGATCAGGAACGGTACCAACAACGCCAGCGTTGCCAACGTCAGGCCGGAAATGATCTTCAGTCGGGTGGTGATGCGCATGATCGGTGACTTAAAACTTACCTGAGTGCTTTGACAGCTTCGGGTTTGACCGACTTGAGGCTGTCTTGATAAATGAAGTTTTCATAGTCGGGCATCTCGGTGTGTTGGGACAATTTTTCTCTGATGGCCCAGCGCGTTTCATCCTCAAGGGTGATCAGCAGTGTTCTGTCCAGTACAACCCGAAAAGTGAAAGCCTTCCATACTTCACGAACCAGATTCTTGTCAATTTTTGTAGCAGCGGCAACGATGGCCTGCGCTTGATCTGGATTTTTCTCAGCAAACTCTTCTGCCTTAATGAGTGCACGCAAAAAGCGTTCAACCGTCTGCACGTTGTTGTGTACAAAATCCTGCCGTGCGGCGATATTAAAGGTTTCGGTATAGAGATGCCGGTCGTAAAAAACAAGCCCGCTGGCACTCAGTTGCTGCTTGATCTGGGTTAATGGATAGTTCCAGGTTGAAACGGCATCCACTTTACCGGCCATGATCGCATCCAACATCTCTTCCGGCTTCAGTGGAATGAGTTGGACATCATGACGACTCAGGTTATTGGCGATCAACAGCGAATCGAGAAAAAAGTCTGAGGTGGTGCCGGGGGTAAAGCCAATGCGCTTGCCCAGAAGGTCGGCAGGCGCTTTGATGCCAGCGTCTTTTCTGGCCACCACCGCGTGATTGGTGGTGCTGGTGACCATGGTTGCCAGCACAAAAATCTTTTCGCCCTTGAGAATATTGAACATGAGGGGGGTTTCGGCAACCGTTGCAAAGTCAGCCTTGTTCTCGATCACCGATTGCAGAGCCTGTTTGCCAAAGGTGTGCATCAACAAGCGGACATCAAGCCCCTCACCAACAAAATAACCGTTGCCAACCGCGATGTGAACCAGTGCGTTTTCAGGCTGGTAGGTGGCAGAGAAGGTAATTTTCTGCAAGGGCGCAGCGCTCTGGGACGCGGGCTTTTGGCAGGCTGCAATGGCCATGGTCAGCACAACGGTGAGGACTATTTTCCACATGGGGCGCTCCATTTGATAGGGCAGGAAGCAGGGTGAATTTGTTCTGAAGGCAAGTTGTTGAATTGTCGTCATTCCCGCGAAGGCGGGAATCTAGTGCATTCTGGATTCCCGCCTTCGCGGGAATGACGGAACTGGCTGTAGAACAAATTCACCCTGGGGCAGGAAGTATGTTAGCCGATACTTCGAATTTTGCGAGTATATGCAAAATGCCAAGTTCCAGAGTACCTTTTGGTTACATGACGTTGAATCGCACTCTGCGGTGAATGGATAAAACCTGATCAACACATCGTTGCAGTAAGATGTAAGATGGCCGGGTTTGTCACATATTTTGATGTGTGCAAAGGCGTGTGGTCTGTATGACATCAGGCATCACAAGAAATTCAGTGAATAAATCAAAGGAAAATAATGTCGCAGGTAATTAATATAGAGTTATTAAATGATGGTGAAACGATAGATGTATTGAAATTGAGTAAATTCAATTTTATTAAACCTGTGAGGTGCGAAGACTGCGGACACAGGACAGATTTCGTCAGAAAGGTTTTCAGGATTACGGGTGTCAAAAAAGAAGAGCATTGCGACGATGGAATTCAAGGCATCATTAGTTCATACATCAAAAAAGAATATGGAATGACTCATGTATTATTCAAGTCACCTCTTGATAAATTCTATGCTGATAGTGCATGCTGTCCAATGTGTCAGTCCACCAGGATTATGTTTGATATTGAATTAACTGACGAGTTTTTGGATAAAGTAGCAAAAATGACAGGTCAGCCTCCTAAAGAAATTCTGCGCGACATGAATGAGATTGCAAAGCGCATTGAGCGTACACAGGCACAGAAGAACGGACCCGTTATTCACTAGGATTTTGCAAAAGCTGGTGGGTACATCTGCCAAGTAGGGCGTGGGTAGCCAAATCGATCGATTCTGTCTTATTGATTTTTAACTTACACATTTAGTTTAATGATAATTAACTTATATCTTCTGACTTAGCACCTTTTTTTCTCGCCACCATCATGGGTATTTCAGCGATTTCCTCGTCTGTTGCCAGTACCGCTTTTCCAAGCGTGAAACCTCACGCTATTGGGCGCACGTCCGATTCGCCCACATTGATAGACAAAGGCAGTCACAATATTTCGGCCGACCAGCAACCAGTCGAATCTCAAAGCCAGTTGAAGTTCAGTGATGAGGCACTAGCACAGATTGGAAAGCTGAGGGCGCGTGATACAAAAGTCCGACAACATGAATCTGCACATCTTACTGCTGCTGGTGGATTGGCCACCTCTGGTGCGTCCTTTACATATCAAAAAGGGCCGGACGGGGTCAACTATGCTATTGGTGGCGAAGTTGGGATTGACGTTTCTCCTGGGCGTACTCCGCAAGATACCATTGAGCGTGCCAAGACCATCAAGGCAGCCGCACTCGCTCCGGCTGATCCATCCGGCCCTGACTTGGCCGTAGCAGCAAAAGCGCAGCAATTGGAGCAACAAGCGCGAGGCGAATTAGCTCAACAACAAAGTGATCCTGCGAAATCAGCACAAGATCAATCAGCGGATGTGAGGCATGCATACGGGATCGGCGGCAACATAAGTACCAGGTCTCTCAGCGTCTTTGCTTAACTCAGGATACGGGGTCAATAACAGGTTCCGCTTTTGGCTTGTCCGCTTTGGCCATACTGCGCGGTTTGCGCCTAGCACTGCATCTTTAACTCTGACGGCCAAATGCGGAACTTATTGTTGACCCCAGGGTGAATTTGTTCTTCAGCCAGTTCCGTCATTCCCGCGAAGGCGGGAATCCAGAATGCACTAGATTCCCGCCTTCGCAGGAATGACGAAAATTCAACAACTTGCCTTCAGAACAAATTCACCCTGCCTAATGGG
>CAIXMC010000162.1 GCA_903920405.1 uncultured beta proteobacterium | reverse complement strand
ATGAGTTCAAACCGATGCCAGACATAGGTGCCGGGGTGAACGAAATCATTGTGGATACGGCAGATGGGTGGTTTCGCGTGATGGTCATCGCCAAGTTTGAAGAGGCTGTGGTCGTGTTGCATTCTTTTCAGAAGAAAACCAACAAAACCTCGCAAGGCGATAAAGATGTTGCCAACGCCGGTATGGCGCGGTATTGATTGAAAGGACACACAAGTGAAAAATACACACCTTGATGATGACTTGAAGAGTAGCCACATCACCCCGGCACTCGGTAATGTGTTCGCTGATTTGGGGTTTGCGCCAGCACAAGCCAAGGCCATGTTGGAGGAAGCTGATGCACATATTGCCAAGTCGCAAAAGTTAAAGAATGATGCGGCGGCTGCCATCGCCCAATGGATGCAGACCGAAAAGCTCACGCAGATCGCAGCTTCTGAAATTCTGGAAGTGTCGCGTCCACGTGTTTCAGATTTGGTCAATGCAAAGCTGGGACGTTTTTCATTGGACATGCTCGTTGCCATGCTTTTGCGTACCGGCAAGAGCGTGGAACTGGTGGTGCATTGAGCCTGCCAATCGTGAAGACGATGATCGCATTGCTTGGGCATTTTTTGAGAATAAAAAATGATCAAATTGACCTCTAGCCCCCGTCCTATAAGCGTTTGCAGCTATAAATATGAAAGCTGCTGGCAGCAGTCATCTACTGCATTTTTCTTGCCGAAAACTATCTTTCAACTCAGTATCACAGGAGGTTTTATATGCAGGCCATCGAACTCGCCACAACGATTTCAATGCAGGGCGGCATTGCGCTGCCGGCCAGCTTCAAAAATTTTTACGGACGGGACGCACGCATGATTTTGTTGATTGACGATGACAGTCCAGATGTTGCACCTGCCCCCCAACGGGCCAAGCGCCAGGCCAATCTGCGGCAAGCTCTGGCGGCCATGGCGCAGGCGGGCACGTTTGCCCACATTGACGATGCCTGCGCCTGGCAGCGAGAGGTACGTGCTGACCGACTCCAGCCTGGCCGCGAGGAGTGAGTGATGTGGCTTGTTGATAGCAACATCTTGATTCGTGCGGCCTCAGCGCCAGACCATCCGCTGCAAAACTGGCTGCAAGACCAACTTCCTGCCATCTCAATCGTCACGCGCATTGAGGTTCTTGGCTTTCACCATCTGCGTCCTGATGAAGACATTTTGCTGCGGGTTCTTTTGTCGTCCTTTGATGAATATCCCATCAGCAATCAAACCGCCGCGCTGGCCATTGATCTGAGACGTCAGCGAAAAATGTCGCTGGGCGATGCGTTGATTGCCGCCACTTGCCTGGAACACGGCTTGAAGCTGGCAACTCGCAACACCAGCGATTTCGACTGGATTGCCGGACTGACCGTGGATGCCTTGGGTGGCTTTGCCCCGTGAGATGCCAGTTGAACAATTTCTTTAACTGTCGCAGGGCGAGGGCATTGTTGTCAAATTTCAACGATGAAATTGGCCTCTAGCCCTTGTCAGCCTATGCTCCCTTCCCTCTTGGCCCGTGACATCTTGCAAGGTATTCAGCAATTTCTGATCACCGGCTTTGAACCCTCAGACGACTTCATGCACGGGGTGATGCGCCGGTTTGTGCAAGACCAGACCGGTTGGCTCAAGGGGCCGTATCTGCAGGTGGGTTTGCCCTTCACCACGGGGATAGCCGGTCGCAAATTTTTCAGTGGTTTCGAGACAGAATTTCCTGGGCATAGCCACCAGGAGGCGGCCTGGAAACGTTTGTCCAGCCAGCACCAGGCCGACCATACTCTGGTGGCCACCGGCACCGGCAGTGGTAAATCCGAATGCTTTATGTACCCGGTGCTGGATCATTGTGCTCGTATGCGAAAGGCAGGTGGCGCTGACAGCCAAGGCATTAAGGCGCTGGTGATTTACCCCATGAACGCCCTGGCCAGTGATCAGGCACGCCGGTTTGCACAACTCGTGGCCGGTACGCCTGCCTTGGCGGGCTTGCGCGTGGGCTTGTATGTGGGCGGATCGGTGGGCGACCTCGGTCAGGGCATGGTGATGACACCCACCCACGTGATTACTGACCGAGAGACCTTGCGCAAAAACCCGCCCGACATTTTGTTGACCAACTACAAGATGCTGGATTACCTGCTGCTGCGCCCCAAAGACCGCAAGCTGTGGGAGAGCAACACACCCACCACACTTCGCTATTTGGTGGTGGACGAGTTGCACACGTTTGATGGTGCTCAGGGCACCGACTTGGCTTTGTTGCTGCGCAGGTTGCAAGCACGCCTTAAAACCCCGCTGGGGCATTTGATTTGCGCTGGCACTTCAGCCACCTTGGGGGGCGCGTCAGACACGACAGCACTGAGGGATTACGCTCGGCAAATTTTTGGGGCACCGTTTGGGCCTGAGTCGGTCATCACAGAAAACCGTCAATCTGTCGGCGTTTTTCTGGAAGATGCTTTTTTTGAATTCATGTTCCAAAGCCCACCAGAGTTGGCGCGTGTGTTGGATTCCGCTCAATTCAAGACACCAGCGCAGGCGGTTGCCAAGTGGTTTCTGCTCTTCTTTCCAGACGAGCCTAAGCCTGTGGATGTCACGGATGTAGGCTGGCGCATCACGCTGGGCGACTGCTTGAAACGCCATATCCTCTTTGTCAATTTGCTCAAGCAGCTAAAAGGGGGCGTGGTCCACTACGACGAATTGACCGAGCGTTTGCAAAAAAACCTGCCTGCATCTGCCCGTCCCCAAGTGCGTGAGGTGCTGGACGCTTTGCTGGTGTTGGTGGCTTGGGCGCGTTTGCCAGGGGTCACGCCAGACAGGCCCCTACCGCTGGTGAGCTTGCGCATACAACTGTGGATGCGTGAATTGCGCCGCATGGTGGCCAAGCTTTCAGTGGCATCGGAGGATGTGCGCTTGCGCAGCTCGGCCGATGTGGCCGCCAACCCCGACGGCGTGTATCTGCCCCTGATCCAGTGCAGCGAGTGCCACACCACGGGCTGGTTGTCGCGCCTGGTGCAGGGCAGCAACAAGCTGTCCACCCAGCTCGATGAGATCTACAACACCTGGTTTGCAGGTCGGCCAGAGGTCACTCGCTTGTATGCAGGGCAAAGCGTCAAGCGGCCTCAGGTGGAAGGTGTGTTGCGTCACGCCTGTGTGGCCTGTGGCAATCTACAGCAATCTTTGGGCACGTGTCAGGCTTGCGGTCAGAACGACCTGCTGGCGGTCTATCAAGTGATGGCCCAGCGCAGTTTCTCAATGGGTCAGGTGCAGCACACACGCCATGACAACACTTGCCCGGCCTGTGGCAACCGCGACCGTTTGCTCTTGCTGGGTGCGCGCAATGCCACGCTAGGCTCGCAAGTGGTTGAGCACAGTTGGGCCAGCCCGTTCAATGACGACAAAAAGCTGATCGCGTTTTCGGATTCGGTGCAGGATGCTGCGCACCGCGCCGGCTTTTTTGGCGCACGCACCTACCAAAACAATGTGCGCACCGCGTTGGCCCAGGTGATTGATGAGCTGGCGCAGCCTCATCTGAGCTGGTCAGACTTTTTGACCCAGGCCGATGCGCTGTTTGACACGCCTGGCTCGGTGCTGCATATGCCGCCGGAAAAATTGCTGTCAGAATTTATTGGCCCCAACATGACTTGGCAGCGAGACTGGGCTGACGAGCTGCTCAAAAAAGGTGCTTTGCCGGCGACAAGCCGCTTGCCTGCCAAGGTGCGTAAACGTCTGCTTTGGCAGGCTTTTAGCGAATTTACCTATTTGAGCCACCAAGGGCGCAATCTGGATCGCATTGGCAAAGCCACGGTGTCAGTGCCGCTGGACAGGGTGACGGCTGCGGCTGAACTTCTGTTGCCAACGCTACATGAACAATTCGGTGCCAAGGGGCTTGACCTAACGGTGCTGACCCAATGGTTATGGGGGCTGCTGACCCATTTGCGCCGCCGTGGTGCGGTGATGCACCCGGAGCTGGCCACTTATGCAGGTGATGGCAATGTCTATGCCCTGATCAATACCGCTGGTCGTTGGGAATGGTTGCCTGGCATGGGCGAGCGCACCCCCAGGCCAATTTTTTTGACCTTGGGCAAACAGCGTGACTTTGACAAATTAACCCATGCGCAAAGGCCTAGCTGGTTTAACCGCTGGGCTTTTGCTGCTTTGGGTCGTCAGATGTTGATGGCGCCGGGCATGGCGATTGATATTTTTCACGCAGCAGCCAAGGTGCTGGAAGACCAGGGTATTCTGGTGCGTACCGTTCATCACCAGGGGGATACGCTGGCCATCAACCCAGTGGCTTTGCAGATGGATGTGCAAACGGCTTATCTGGCGACCCCGCAGGGCAAACGCCGCCTGACGGTTCCAGCCAGCGCAGCCCAAGCCTTGCAAGGCATGCCCTGCATGGATGCCACCGATGAGTTTTACGATGACATTTTGCCCACAGGGGGGTGGTTGTCTGATCGCTTCAGTCAGGGTGATTTGCGGCGGGTGATTGCTGCCGAGCACACTGGTTTGCTGGAGCGAGAGGAGCGCGAAGCTCTGGAAATCCGCTTCAAGTCTAAACAGCCGCGTGACTGGTATGAGAACATGCTCTCGGCCACCCCAACCTTGGAAATGGGTGTTGACATAGGTGACTTGTCCTCGGTGTTGCTGTGTTCGGTGCCACCCAACCAGGCCAGCTACTTGCAGCGTATGGGCAGGGCAGGCAGGCGCGACGGTAACGCCGTGACCACCACTTTGGCCGATGGCAGCAGCCCGCACGATTTGTATTTCTTTGAAGAAACGCAGGAAATGCTCTCGGGCGAGGTCACTCCCCCCGGTATCTTTTTGAAAGCGGCTGAGGTGCTGCGCCGTCAACTGTTTGCCTTTTGCATGGACGACTGGGTCAGTGGCATCAGCACGGCCACAGCCTTTCCTGAAAAAACATCCGCAGCCATTGATGCGGTGGAGCAAGCGAATCAGGCACGCTTTCCGTACAACTTTTGTGACCACGTGCTGACCAATGAACCAAGGTTGTTTGCCGCTTTCATGGACTTGCTGGGGTCGGATGTGGATGCTGTCGTGCGCCAACGCCTGCAAGACTTTATTCAAGGGCAAGGCGACGCTGACGGCCTGCGATCTGGTTTGTTGAAATATGTGCAGGAGTTGGTCCTGGAGCGCAAGACCTACAAAAAACGCAAGGAACAAATTGATGTGCTGCGCAAAGCGGCTGAGCAACGCCCACAGGATGAGGCCACCCGTGCCGAAATCGATGGCCTTCTGCGTGAGCGCGACAAGATGCTGGAGCTGATTGCCGAAATCAACAGACGGGACTTGCTGAACACGCTGACCGATGCGGGGTTGATCCCAAACTATGCGTTTCCTGAAGCCGGCATAGAGCTGAAGTCGATTCTCTGGCGCAAACGCGGGTCAGATGAACAGGGGCAAGGCGCTTATGTGGCGCTGCCCGCCATCAAATACGAACGGCCTGCCAATTCAGCGCTGTCTGAATTTGCCCCGGAAAACCGCTTTTATGCGAACCAGCGCAAAGTGGAGATTGACCAGATCAACATGAGTTTGGCCAAGACCGAGGAATGGCGGTTTTGCCCATCGTGCCATCACATGCAAAACCTGGCAGTAGAAGCTGATACACAGGCTGTCTGCCCCCGGTGTGGTGATGCCATGTGGGGTGATGCTGCCCAAAAGCGCCTGTTGCTGCGTTTTCGCCAGGCCATTGCCAACAGTGATGACGCCAAGGTGCGCATTGATGACAGTGCAGAAGACCGCGAGCCGAAGTTTTTTGTTCGCCAGTTGCTGGCAGATTTTGAGCAGAAAGACATTCGGGAAGCCTGGCAGATCAAGACCGGTGGTTTGCCGTTTGGCTTTGAGTTTGTATCACGGGTGACGTTTCGGGACGTGAATTTTGGTGAGTTGGTCAAGCCCGGAGAATCGTTCAAGGTGGCTGACAAAGAGTCGTCACGGCCTGGTTTCAAGCTGTGCAAGTACTGCGGCAAGGTGCAAAAGATGCCGAAAAGTCAGTCCGATCCTGCAAGTCAGCACCACAGTTTTGATTGCGCCAGGCATGGCAGTGAAGACCCAGCCAACTTGCTGCAATGCCTGTACCTGTACCGTGAGTTCACGTCTGAGGCGTTGCGTATCCTGGTGCCCTATACCAAGTCGGGCGTGGATGACGAGGCGGTGCAGTCTTTTATGGCGGTGTTGCAACTGGGGTTAAAGAAGCGTTTTGGTGGCCGTGTGGATCACTTGCGCCTGGTCACGCAAGATGAACCCGGCAAGGAGGGTGGGCCAAGGCGGCATTTTGTGATGCTGTATGACTCGGTGCCGGGTGGCACGGGCTATCTTCACCAGTTGTTGGCTCAGGACGCTGGCACGCTGGCCGATGTGCTGCGCATGGCGCTGGAGAGCATCAATACATGCTTTTGCAATAACGATCCGGAGAAGGATGGTTGTTACCGCTGCGTCTATCAGTACCGTCTGGGGCAGAACATGAATCTGGTGTCACGTGCCCGAGGTAAAGAGGTGTTGACCGAGCTGGTGGCCTCACTGAACCAGTTGGAAAAAGTGGCCACCATTTCGGATATTTTTATCAATCCGAATTTTGATTCGGTGCTGGAAAGCCGGTTTATAGAAAGCCTGCGCCGAGGTGTATCGGGCTTGCCACCGGTCAAGTTGGTGCAAGACATCGTCAATGGAAAATCAGGTTTCGTGCTCGATCTGTCGGGACAACGTTATCGCATTGAGCCGCAATGCCATTTGGGTCCGTCTGAAGGTGTTGCAGTTGCCAGCAAACCCGACTTTGTGATCTGGCCCTGGCAGGCAGGATCAGCCCGCAAACCCATCGCGGTGTTCTGTGATGGCTGGACGTACCACCAAAATTCTCTGCGTGAAGATGCTTTGAAACGCAGTGCCTTGGTGGCCAGCGGCAAATTTTGGGTCTGGTCTGTGACCCATGAGGACGTGAAGGCGGCATTGTCTGGCACAGGTGCGACTGATCTTGATTCACCGTTGGTAACTGCCAACCGCCATGATGGATCGACAGCACCACCAACCCTGCCACGGGCTGGGCCGGGAGCGTTTTGCCACCACAGTGTGTTTCAACTGCTCAATTGGCTAGCTACCCCTATCGCGCCATCCTGTGGCATCGATATGGCTGTCACGCACCTACAGCGCAATGCGCTTTGGCTTGGATTTCTGATGGTGCCTTCAACCCCTGCTGATCTGGCCGTTGTGAAAGTCGAATGGGCAACTTTGCAATTGCCAGACTGGCTGCAGTCGCCTGGCAAAGGCTATATCCCCAGTCTTTCCAACAAGAATTTCTTTCCAGTGATGGCTGCGTCATGGCCGCTGGCCTATGCCCGAGGCCAAAGGGTTGGCCTGTGCAGTCCGGGTGTTTTGGTGCTTGATGACCAAGTTGATCAAACAGAGCCAATGCCGCATTTTTATTGGCGCAGATGGCTGGCACTTTTCAATAGTCTGCAAACCTTGCCTGGCATGGTGTTGACAACAACGAGTGGCATTCAAGCGGGCGATATTCTGCAGCTTAACGCTGTTCTGTCCAAGCCGATGGCGTCTGTAGTGTCGCCAGATCAAGCGGCTTTGTCGCAAGAATGGTCCGATCTATTGAACTTGACACTGGATTCGCTGAAGACGGGCTTGCAAGCGTTGGCCATAAGAGGTCTCAACCCACCTGTGATTGGCCATGAACTGGCCGATGACCGTGGCAGGGTGATTGCAGAGGCAGAAATGGCCTGGTTGACCGAGCACGTGGTTCTTCTCACATTTGAACAGGCTGACTTGACACACGCTTGGGCCACTGCGGGTTGGCAAGTGCTGGTGCTGGATGAATCGGCCACCACGATCAACGGTTTAGACTGGTCTCTTGCCGTTGCCGAGAAGCTGGGTATTTTGATAAATGAATCAACCATGGGAGCGTCAGCATGAGCCTGAAACCTAAAGTCGCCTTGTCGCAGGATTTCCTGTTTCAGTTGGCCAAATTGCCTTCGAGTACACAGTCCAAGGTGCTGAGATGGGCGGTCAAGTTTCAGGCCGATCCCAAAAGCCCTGGCATCAACTACGAAAAAATTTTGGCGGCACGTGACTCCAACCTGAAATCTGTGCGCGTTGATGATGACTGGCGGGGCATTGTCTTCAAACCCGACAGCGGTGATGTGTATGTTCTGCTGCATGTGGATCATCACGATGAAGCCTATCGCTGGGCACAGAGGCGAAAAATTGCCATCAACCCCGTGACCGGAGCCATGCAGATTGTGTTTGTGCAAGAAGTGGCTGCATCGGTTCTGTCTGCACCCAAGCTGTTCGCAGCCCTTTCAGACCATGAGCTGATGAGCATTGGTGTGCCAGAAGATTGGATGGGTCGGATACAGGCCGTTCAAACTGAGGATGAGTTGGACGGCTTGCAAACCAGTTTGCCAGTGGAGGCGTATGAGGGCCTTTTCTTGGTGGCGGCAGGTGACACGGTAGATCAGGTTTTAACATCACGTGAAACCCGTTTGGATCGCACCATCGACACCACAGATTTCATGACAGCATTGTCCACGCCGGAATCGCAGTCCCGATTTGTGATTGTTGATGACGATGAAGCGATGCTGGCCATTATGAATGCCCCTTTGGCCCAATGGCGCGTCTTTCTGCATCCAACTCAATACAAATTGGCACGTGGCGACCGCAGCGGTCCGGTTCGGGTTTTGGGCGGTGCTGGAACCGGTAAAACCGTGGTGGCCTTGCACAGAGCGAAGTGGCTTGCAGAAAACCGGACACCGGATGGGAAAAAAGTGCTTTTCACCACTTTTACCAAGAACCTCGTATTGGACATCGAAGATAACTTGAAAACGCTGTGCGCGCCCAAGGCGATGGCGAAGATTGAGGTGCGCAACCTCGACGCATGGGTGCATGGGTTCATGCGTTCACGCAAGCTGGAACACAAAATCATTTATGACCGCAGTCAGGATGGCGCGTTGCACGCATGGCAGGCCGCGCTCGCGGTCAAAGACGCATCTATCGATTTGCCAACAGCGTTTTATGAACAAGAGTTTGAGCAGGTGGTTTTGGCGCAGGGTGTGACAACACGCGATGACTATCGGGCTGTACGCAGAACGGGTCGAGGAGTGATTCTGAGTAGGGCCAAACGGGATGCGATCTGGCCCGTTTTTGAAGAGTACCGTGGTCAGTTGGCATCGCGCAAGCTCAAGGAAGTTGACGACGCTTACCGTGATATTGCATCCGTTTTGTCCCAGGAGTCTGAAACCCACACCGCTGCATTGCCCTACAGCGCCATTGTGATTGATGAAACACAAGATCTTGGACCGCAGGCTTTGAAACTGTTGCGTGCCATGATGCCGCGCGAATCAAACGATTTGTTTTTTGTGGGTGATGGGCATCAACGCATTTACAGTCACCATCGAGCAGCCATGAGCAAATGCGGTATCGATATTCGCGGTCGATCGCGCAAGCTATATCTGAATTACCGTACCACCGATGAAATTCGACGCCTTGCGGTTGCATTGCTGGAAGGGTGTGAAGTTGATGACCTGGACGAAGGGCATGATGAAACGGGTCGATATAAGTCACTCTCGCATGGACCAGTTCCTGTCGTTGTAGATGCAAATAGCATTGAGACCGCGATCAAGCTTGCCATTGACAGCGCCAAAGCATGGCAACGTCATGATGAGCAAAGACATCCGGGAAGTACATGCGTCATTGTCACTAACCGGTCGGTGCGTGATACTTTTGCGAGGCAGTTTATGACTGCTGGATTCAAAACTTCAGTGATTGATGCCAATCAAAATGGTGACAAAGAGGCTTCATGCATTCACTTTGCGACCATGCACCGTGCCAAGGGAATGGAGTTTGATCGAGTCATCGTAGTTGCACCGTCTTCATTCTTTGGAAACCCACTGGAAACTGATAGCCAACGAAAATTGATCTACGTTGCCCTGACTCGGGCCAAGTGCGAAGCCCTGATGTTAAAAATCTAGCTTCTGGGTTGGGGCTTCCCATTGAACCTGGATTCCTCAGTTGACCGCTTATTATCTTCACTAAACCGTTATGAACATTGATATTTGT
>CAIXMC010000161.1 GCA_903920405.1 uncultured beta proteobacterium | reverse complement strand
CAACCGAGGTGATAAGTATCTGGCTAACAATAACTTCCCGATATGGATATGCCATCTGAATCTTCTCTGCCTTCTCGGTGACAGGCTGATTTCGGGAAGTTATTGTTAGCCAGATTCTAAGCAACAAGGGCAAGATCAAAAAGGTTTACAAAAACGCTGACGTGAAGACCCCACTGGAGTGCTTGGCAGAACTTAGTAAGAAGGGATTGGTGACATTCAAGAAGGGAATCACGCTCGAAGATTTGCAAAAACAAGCCAAGGAGAAAACTGACCTGCAGGCATCCAATGAAATGCGAGCAGCAAAGAAAGCGTTGTTTGCAATGTTCAATAAGTCTGCGGTCACAAAACAAAGCGGCACATCCTAAACTGGAAATCCCAATAATTTCCCAATTCCGCTTCGCTCCACAGGGATTGCGTTCGGTGAAGTCAGATTAGAAAAATTCAGGGATACCTAATACAAAAAAGACCAATCCAAGCCATTTACACTACAACTTTCAACCCGATCAACCTGTATGACGATTGAGGCCAAATGGGCTTCGCTTCAGGCTCATACCTGAATTGGAAAATACTCAAACAACGCCAAAGAGGTGCAGGAATGGCCTTGATGTGCGAGAAAACTTGTCTGATGCCAATAAAAGCATCAAAAGTGTGCATTCATGCATTGCGCGGGGTGCGATGCAAAGTGATGAGGAGCAGCCAACACGGCTACATACAAGGTAACGTGAGATACCACAAAAATCACAGTGCCACTCCTGGGAGCGCGGGCATCTTGCCCGCATTGGATTGGCTGTCATTGCTGCCCATTGCTGGCAAGATGCCCGCACTCACGAGTGTTTTTCATGATTCGGTGTGGCAAAACTGGCATGAAAGTCAGGCAAATTAATTCAATTATTTTACTATCAATAAAATAGCTACTTACGTAAGCAGGACGGGCGCTAGAGGCCGATTTGTTATACCAAAATACTCACTCAAGTTCGCACAGCTTGACAGGTGAATATTGCCACCTCCACATCACTTTGAATCGCACCCTGTCAAGGCATTGCGCGTCAAGTTGGCAGAAAACCTTCGACTGACAAATACCGCTCACCCGTGTCATAGTTAAAGCCCAACACGGTGGTGCCTATCGGTAGTTCAGGCAGCTTTTTCGCAATGGCGGCCAAGGTAGCGCCGCTGGAAATGCCCACGAGCAAGCCCTCTTCACGCGCACTGCGGCGAGCATACTCACGGGCAGGTTCGGCATCTACCAAAATCACGCCATCGAGCAACTCGGTCTTGAGATTTTGGGGGACAAATCCAGCACCAATACCCTGAATGGGGTGTGGTGAAGGCGCACCACCCAAGATCACGGGCGAGGCGGCAGGCTCCACAGCATAGACCTTGAGATGAGGCCACTGGGCTTTGAGCACCTGCGCCACGCCACTCAGGTGACCACCCGTTCCCACGCCGGTGATCAAAGTGTCAATGCCATCGGAGAAGTCCGCCAGAATTTCCTGCGCAGTGGTGCGAACATGGGCATCAATATTGGCGGGGTTCTCAAACTGCTGAGGCATCCACGCACCAGGCGTGCTTTGCAGCAGTTCATTTGCACGAGCAATCGCGCCCTTCATGCCTTTTTCTCGCGGTGTTAATTCAAAGCTGGCCCCATAAGCCAGCATCAGACGCCGGCGCTCCACACTCATGCTGTCGGGCATCACCAAAATCAGTTGGTAACCTTTGACTGCTGCAACCATGGCCAGACCCACGCCAGTGTTGCCCGAAGTGGGTTCGATGATGGTGGCACCCGGCAAAAGCGCACCCGACTGTTCAGCAGCCTCAACCATCGCCAGCGCAATGCGGTCCTTGATAGAACCACCAGGGTTAGATCGCTCGGACTTGACATAAACATTATGCGTGTTGCCAAATAAACGGTTGATACGGATATGCGGTGTATTGCCAATGGTTTGAAGAACGTTGTCAGCTTTCATAAGACTCCAAATATGCGAAAAAAAGTGATTATGACAGTGGGAATCCCTTGCTTTGTCAAGGCTGGGACTTCAATTCCAGTCATCCGTTTCATTATCCTGGATTCCTCAATTGAACGCTTATGTTCTTAACCTCCACTTTAGACATTCAGCTCCTTTGCAAGAGCTATCTTGTTGATTTTTAATAATAATGTAGAAAAGTCGTGATTACGTCAAGTCATTGTTTTTGCTTAAAAAATCTTCGAGTGTCTAAAGTGGAGTTCTTAACTAAACCGTTATGAAAATTGATATTTTTTACTGCGATGGAGTTCACCCTTTGGGTGCGTTGAATTGGCTACCAAGCTTTGGGCGTAAACCCTGCACTGTTGCTGACCAAGACGTTCTCACCGTTTTGGCACAACACATAAAACCCCTGGTTTTGGGCGTAGGTTTTGACGCTGTCGCTCATCACCATTGCGGCCACAGCCCCCAGCGCCCGATGGTTTTTGTACAACGGCAACAAGCGCTTTAATTTTTCCATGCGCGCAAGATGCTCATCCACATGGGTTTGCGTCAGTTTGCTTTTGCATTCCACCGCCACCAGAGCACCGTCATTCACCACCAACAGGTCGATTTCAATGCCTTCTCCATTGCGGTGGGAGGATACTTCTGGATGAACCTCATGCACTTCAATGCCCTGTGCCTGAAACAATTGCACCACCGCCGGTGCCACAGCATGTTCTACAAATTCACCCAGCCGATTTCCAAGATCGCCCAATTGTTTGGACAGGTTTTTAATGACCTGGTGGGTGTCAGCCAAGCTGGCTTGGATGAAACGCTCGGTTTCTTTGGACTGAATGGCCAATTCTTTCAACATCTGGTTTGTTTCTTTCATCTGGATGTTTGTTTCTTTCATCTGGAGGTCTGTTTCTTTGGATCGGCGATCAGTTTCCTGGAACATTTGCCAGACGGTTTCAAAGGAAAGGGCAGGCTGTTGAACTTGGCTCATGGGTGTCTTTCTGGGTTGTCATTTGAATGCCAAGTTTACGTTCTGTCCTGACGGCAGTCCTCCCCGTAATGGCAATGGAACGTGGCTGAAATTTGGACAGATTTTGGTGGGAAAACTGAAGTTTCGTGAAAAAAAATCAATTGAAATCAATACAATTGGATTTTAAGGAGTTGAAAATTATCCAAAAATCTCGTGATGCCAATAAAATCAATTGATTAAGGTATGCACCACTTACTCAACTTTAGACATTCAGTTTAGGCATTCGGATTTCTTACGACACTTCTGCGCAGGTTCTCACGTTGACGTACAAGTCCAAATGCAATGATAAGTCTTTTTGGTGTGTGAAAGAAGAAGGAACATAACACAAGAGAATAGATTGTTTTAGCTACAGATGCAGCGTTTTATGACAGTTTTTTGTCAATTAAACGTTTTTTAAAGATTTTTTCATCGAGCCATTTGACTGACATTCTGAACCTTTTCACA
The DNA here is from genome assembly GCA_903920405.1 of uncultured beta proteobacterium. Taxonomy (GTDB): domain Bacteria; phylum Pseudomonadota; class Gammaproteobacteria; order Burkholderiales; family Burkholderiaceae_C; genus Rhodoferax. Next base: position 31 of record CAIXMC010000161.1, on the reverse strand, counting down.
TTGGTTCAGCGATTACGCCTGAATGGCGCAT
>CAIXMC010000160.1 GCA_903920405.1 uncultured beta proteobacterium | reverse complement strand
TGACTTACGATCGATTTTTGTGTGAAAGTGCTCAAAATTTACGCAATTTTCGCCTTTTTTCGGCTTTTTTGAACTCTCCATATTTTCTAAAACGTTGTTTTGTAATGGATTTGTCAAGCCAGATAGACCTGAGTAGTTACCAATATGGATGCAAATAGACTGACATTTCGTAACCGTTTAGACCCCGCCACCGTCATTCCCGCGAAGGCGGGAATCCAGACTGTTGTGTATCCATGAAGACCAAAATACACTGGATTCCCGCCTTCGCGGGAATGACGACATCTGGGCCAGGGGTCTAAACGGTTACGACATTTCTCATGCCGAAGAAAATTATGCCAATTCAATTCATTTAAGATGAAAGTTATGATGATCTCATGAATTTTCGTAATCGACTTTTTCTCGTTCTCTTGCTGGCCCTGTCCGTCCACGTTCATGCACTATCCTCCGCTTTGAGCGTGCCAAAACGTTCGGTGCTTGATAGCCAGCTTTTTTATCAACTGCTGCTCGGTGAAATCAACGCTCGATCTGACGAACGTGCATCGGCTTTTGCATTGATACTGGATGCTGCTCGCAAAACCAATGACGACAATTTGTATCGTCGTGCCATTCAAATTGCCATGCAGGCTCGCACCGGTGAATCCGCATTGTTGGCCGCCAAGGCCTGGAAAAGTGCCAAGCCCTCATCACGCGAAGCCAACCGCATAGTCCTTCAAATTTTGCTGGGCTTAAACCGTGTGACCGAATCCCTGACTCCCCTCAAGCGTGAGCTTGCCCTAACACCTCTTGCAGAACTTCGCGATACCCTCTGGGCACTGGTGGGGTTTTATGAAGGCGCTGCCGATAAAGTTTTGGCCGCACAAATCGTACAAAAAGCATTTGGCACAGTTTTGCACAACGCACAGGTGGGGGCGACTGCATGGGCGGCTGTGGGGCGGCTGTGGCTGCGTGCTGGCAACGTGCCTGCGGCCTTGCGTGCTGCGACCAAGGCAATGGCTTTTGGTCAACCCCATGAGCATCCCGCCTTGTTGGCACTGTCCATGATGACTACTGGTGTTCATGGGTCTGAAGAAATTGTCAGACAGCATATGGCTGAGCCTGCACGGCCAGAGTTTCAAATCGCTTATGTTCGGGTTTTGCTGGGTCTCAAACGCGATGAGGATGCCGGTGCTGCATTGAAAACTTTGATCAGCGAGCATCCGGATTTTGCGGATGCACGGCTTCTTCAAGGTGCATTGAGTTTGCAAAATATGCAATTGGCACCGGCTGAGGCCCACTTGCAACACTACCTGACCTTGATTCAGGCTGACGCATCACAAAAGACTGAGGCCAGCCGTGGTGCATCACAGGCTTTTATGGCGCTGGCCCAAATCGCCATGTTGCGCAAGAATTTTGCGCAAGCTGATGTCTGGTTGCAGCGTGTAGTCCACCCCGAAGACATCATGATGGCTCAACTTCAGCGTGCCCATTTGATGGCAGAACAAAATCAGGTGGATGATGCACTGGCATTGATTCATGATGTGCCGACAAGGTCTCTGGCTGAAGCAAGACTGAAACGTTCTGCCAATATTCAAATTTTGCGTGAACACAAACGCTATGCACAAGCCAAAGAAATACTAGAACTTGCCATTGCACAAGAACCACAAAATTGGGATTTGATCTACGAACTGGCTACTGTGGTTGAACCCATGGGCGATCTGGTTGAGATGGAGCGTTTGTTAAGACAACTGATCGCAGCCAAACCCCAAGATCCCAGCGCCTACAACGCCTTGGGCTATGCCTTGGCTGACCGCAACATGCGACTTTCCGAGGCACGCGATCTGATTGTTAAAGCACTTGAACTCGCCCCCGGTGACCCCTTCATCACCGACAGCCTGGCTTGGGTGACATTTCGTATGGGGCAGTCGGACGAAGCCTTGCGTTTGCTACAGGTCGCCTTCGCAAAAAAACCAGAGGCAGAAGTTGCTGCGCATCTGGGCGAAGTCCTGTGGTCATTGAACCGTCAGTCCGAAGCGTTAACCATTTGGCGTGAGGGCGCAGCACTGAACCCTGCCAACGACACGCTGCTCCAGACGCTCAAGCGTTTTGGTGTCAGTCTTTAGCGCATCCGAGTCAAAAGCCCGGCGGTCGAGCCATCCAGACACGTCACGTCGCCACTTTTCAGACGGACTTCGACATCCCTGGCGAGCACTTTGCCAAGTTCCACACCCCATTGGTCGTAGCTGTTCACACCCCAAAGGCTGCCACTCACAAACACGCGGTGTTCCTGCAAGGCAATCAAAGCACCCAGGCTGGTGGGTGTGAG
>CAIXMC010000159.1 GCA_903920405.1 uncultured beta proteobacterium | reverse complement strand
TGACTTACGATCGATTTTTGTGTGAAAGTGCTCAAAATTTACGCAATTTTCGCCTTTTTTCGGCTTTTTTGAACTCTCCATATTTTCTAAAACGTTGTTTTGTAATGGATTTGTCAAGCCAGATAGACCTGAGTAGTTACCGCAATAGATAGTTATAATACTAACTATCGTTATAAATCAACCACTTGCAAAACAAGTCCGACAGCCTCTCAGCATTGCATTCCAATTCTGACGGCCCAATGCACAACATATTTCTGACCACATCCCAAATGGCGTAATCAACTCTCCACATTTCTTTGAATCTCCCCCAGTGACTCGCCTACATACGCCCCATCAAAACCGCTTGCTTGCTGCCCTTGCCGCTGAACCCTTTGCAGCACAGTTGGAATTGGTACCCATGCCGCTGGGGCATGTGCTGTACGAGCCAGGAATCCAGTTGCGCCACGCCTATTTTCCAACGACCTCCATCGTGTCGCTGCACTATGTCACAAAAGATGGCGCATCGGCTGAAATGGCTGGCGTTGGCAATGAGGGCTTGGTGGGTGTTCCTTTGTTCATGGGGGGCGATACAACGTCTAGCTCGGCAGTGGTACAAACTGCTGGCCATGCGTATCGACTGGAGCGCCACTATCTAGTGCAGGAGTTCAACCGGGCGGGGGCCATGCAACGCTTGCTGCTACTTTATACCCAGGCCTTGATGACTCAAATGGCGCAAACTGCTGTTTGTTACCGTCACCATTCGGTCGAACAGCAATTGTGCCGCTGGCTGTTATTGACCATGGACAGAGTCCCGTTGCGCGAGTTGACCATGACACAGGAACTGGTGGCCGGCATGTTGGGGGTTCGCCGTGAAAGCATTACCGAAGCTGCCAGCCATTTAAAAAATGCCGGCATCATCAGCTATCGCCGAGGTCATCTCAGTGTGCTGGATCGCAAGGGATTGGAAAGCCACTCCTGCGAGTGCTATGGCGTGCTCAAGAAAGAGCTGACACGGTTGTTGCGCAATGTGCTATCAAATTAATGAACATGTCCCACTTGTTTCCAGGGTTCAAAACACCCTAAACGACATGAACGAGTTTTTACATCATGGCATCGATGGATTCAAAGTGATGTGAAAGATATCCCAAACACAACAAAACTTTTTGCCATGAACCTATACCCTCTTGCATCAGGAGTAAAGTAGCGGCCATTTCATTTCATCTGGAGACTTTATGACAACACATCTTTCACCCGCAGAACAAGCTTTGCGCGATGCGGCCACTGAGTACCATCGCCTGCCCACACGCGGCAAAATTTCGGTCAATGCCACTAAACCGCTGCACAACCAGCGTGATCTTTCCCTGGCTTACTCACCCGGTGTGGCCTATCCGTGTCTTGAAATTCAGGCTGACCCATCGCTCGCTCACGAGTACACCAGTCGGGGTAATCTGGTGGCTGTGGTGACCAACGGCACGGCAGTATTGGGACTGGGGAATATTGGCCCGCTGGCAGGCAAGCCAGTGATGGAGGGCAAGGGTTGCCTGTTCAAGAAATTTGCCGGTATCGATGTGTTTGATATTGAACTCGATGAACATGACCCCGACAAGCTCATCGACATCATTGCTTCGCTTGAACCCACGTTGGGCGGCATTAACCTGGAAGACATCAAGGCACCTGAGTGTTTTTACATTGAACAAAAGCTCAGTGAACGCATGGGAATTCCGGTGTTTCATGATGACCAGCACGGCACGGCCATCATTTCCAGCGCTGCTTTGATCAATGCACTGGAACTGGTTGGTAAAAATATCGCCGATGTGCAAGTGGCTGTGTCAGGTGCAGGTGCTGCTGCCATTGCCTGTTTGACAGTGATGGTGGGCCTGGGCATGCAGGTCAAAAACATCTTTATTTGCGACTCCAAAGGCGTGGTTTACGAAGGGCGGCCTGGCGGGTACGACCCGTCCAAAGCCCGTTTTGCCAAAGACACTGACAAGCGCACTCTGGCAGATGCCGTAAAAGATGCCGATGTCTTTTTGGGCTGCTCTGTGGCCGGTATGCTGACCCCAGAAATGGTCAAGACGATGGCCCCCAAACCTGTCATTTTGGCGCTGGCCAATCCTGAGCCTGAAATTCGCCCGGAATTGGCCAAGGCCGTTCGCCCGGATTGCATTATTGCCACAGGCCGGTCGGACTATCCCAATCAGGTCAATAACGTTTTGTGTTTTCCCTATATTTTTCGGGGGGCGCTGGACTGCGGTGCGACCAAAATTACTGACGAAATGAAACTGGCCTGTGTGCGCGAAATTGCTGACTTGGCCAAGGCCAACATCAGCGAAGAAGTGGCCAGTGCTTACGCCGGTCAGGATTTGGGCTTTGGCCCGGATTACATCATCCCCAAACCCTTTGATTCACGTTTGATTTTGCGCATTGCACCAGCCGTGGCTGCTGCGGCTGAAAAGTCAGGTGTGGCCACACGCCCCATCAAGGATATGGATGTTTATCGTCGTGAGCTGTCGCGCTTTATCTATTCCACAGGGTTGCTGATGGAGCCGGTGTTTAACGCTGCCCGCAACGCCCCCGCGAATGCCAAACGCGTTGCTTACGCCGAAGGTGAAGATGATCGTGTTCTGCGTGCTGCGCAACTCGTGATCGAAGATGGCCTGGCGCGCCCCATTTTGATTGGTCGCCCTGCGGTGATTGAGTCGCGCATTGCCAAAGCTGGTCTGCACTTGCAACTGGGGCGCGATTTTGATTGCGTGAATCCCGAACAAGACCCGCGTTTTCGTCAGTATTGGGAGGCCTACCACCAACGCATGGGGCGCAACGGCGTGAGTGTGGAGGCCGCCAAGGCCGCCGTGCGACGTAGTACAACCACGATTGCTGCGCTGATGGTCAAACAAGGCGATGCCGATGCCATGCTGTGCGGACTGCATGGCAGCTTTGATGTGCATTTAGGTCATGTGAGTGACGTGATTGGCCGTAAAGCTGGTGTCAATGCCTTTGCCACATTGAACGCTTTGATGCTCGAACATGGTTCGATTTTTGTAGCAGATACCTATGTGAACGAAGACCCTACCGCCGAGCAGTTAAGCGCCATCGCACAAATGGCAGCAGATGAAGTTCGGCGCTTTGGCCTTCTGCCCAAGGTGGCGTTTTTGTCACATTCCAACTACGGTTCATCGCAACGTGCCTCGGCTCGCAAAATGCGCCTGGCCACTGAGATGTTCAAGGCGGCCTGCCCGCAGGTGGAATGCGATGGCGAACTGCAAGGTGACGCTGCCCTGTCTGAGGCCATTCGCAAAAACACCCTGCCTGTCAATACCTTGAGCGACAAGGCCAACATTTTGATCTGCCCCAATCTGGATGCCGCCAACATTTTGTTCAATGTGCTCAAAGTGACTGGCAGCAACGGCGTGACTGTTGGCCCCATTTTGCTAGGTGCTGCTGCTACGGCGCATGTGCTGACCCCTTCTAGCACCGTGCGCCGCGTGGTGAACATGACGGCGCTGGCGGTGGCCGATGTGAGCGCCTTGCGCTGACATCAGGCATCAGTAACCATTCTGGGTCAATCGAAGGATTGGGCCAGAATAGTCTGCATTTCTGGCCGTCACATTGACCACAAAATAACAGTCATTTTGCCCTCTAGCGCCCGTCCATCAAGCGTTAGTAGCTATGTTTTCAATAGCAAATGGTGACGGTGGTATCGGTGTATCTGCAATGACAATCCATGACTTTTGAGCATTTCAGCATGGCTGGTGTTTTGTTAGTATTAAATTTTCTAGGTTATTTGAGGAACGATCTTGACCACTTCATCTACTTTATTGCCTGAGGGCATTGGGGATCGCATCAACGATCATCTGCTGCACACCATTGGGTGCGAACCTGGTCACGCCAGCGCCAGCGATTTAATGCAGGCAGTGTCCCAGGTGGCGCGCGCACAGCTCTCTGAGCGTTGGGTCAAAACCCAGGAGCAAGAACGCCGGCACAAAGCGCGCCGTGTGGTTTATCTGTCGATGGAGTTTTTGATGGGGCGCACCCTGTCCAACGCTTTGGCCGCGCTTAACTTGACCCAAGGAGCAGCACAAGGATTGATGCATCACGCCAAATGCCTTGAAGACATTGCAAGCCAGGAACTCGATGCAGCCTTGGGCAACGGGGGTTTGGGTCGCTTGGCGGCCTGTTTTCTGGACTCCATGGCAACTTTGGGCTTGCCTTCATTCGGCTACGGCATTCGATATGAATATGGCATGTTTGCCCAACACATTCAAGACGGGTGTCAGGTCGAAAACCCGGACTCCTGGATCAAAGACGGTACACCTTGGGAATTTCCACGCAACAACATTGTTCATACCGTGTGTTTTGGTGGTTGGGTCACGCATGAAAACGACGAAGCCAGGTGGATCAACGCGGGCGAAGTCACCGCCAAGGCTTACGACATGGTGGTGCCCGGGCACGGCACCGACAAAGTCAGCACCTTGAGACTGTGGAAGGCAGTCGCCCCCGATCACATTGACCTGGGCGCTTTTAACACCGGCGATTACGCACGCGCTGCCAGTGCCAAAAACGAATATGAAAATATCTCTTGGGTGCTTTACCCCAACGACAGCACACCAGCCGGGCGCGAACTTCGTCTCAAGCAAGAGTATTTTTTTGTGAGTGCCTCCATTCAAGACCTGCTGGAGCGCCATTTGTCTGAACATCCCACTTTGGACAATCTGGCCGACCAAGTGGCCATTCACTTGAACGATACCCATCCGGCCATTGGTGTGGCCGAGTTGATGCGCATTTTGTGTGACGAATACGCCATGTCCTGGACGAAAGCCTGGGGCCTGTGTCGCCAGATTTTTTCTTACACCAACCACACCTTGATGCCTGAGGCGCTGGAAACCTGGTCGGTTTCCTTGATACAGGGTGTCTTGCCGCGTCACATGGAAATCATTTTCCGCATCAACAAGGAATTTTTGGATCACGCTGCACGTTTTCGCCCGGGTGACCCTGAATTTTTGAAACGCCTGTCGCTGATTGACGAGGTAGGCGAACGACGGGTACGCATGGCTCATTTGTCGGTAGTGGGCAGTCACCATGTGAACGGCGTGTCTGCACTCCACTCTGAATTGTTGGTTCACACGATTTTTTCCGATTTTGCCGCCCTGTGGCCAGAACGCTTTACCAACATGACCAACGGTGTCACACCACGTCGTTGGTTGGCACAGGCCAATCCAGGTTTATCGGCTTTGCTCGACCAGACCCTGGGCAAACACTGGCGGCTTGACCTTGATCAATTGGAACAATTGGAAGACAAGCAAAACGATGCCGGTTTTGTCAAACAATTCATGGCGATCAAACGTGCCAACAAGGTACGTCTCGCCAAGTACATTCTGCAAACCACAGGCGTTGAGGTCAGCCCTGACAGTTTGTTTGACGTGCAGGTCAAACGCATTCACGAGTACAAACGCCAGTTACTCAACGTGCTGCATGTCATCACCCGCTACCAAGCCATGTTGGCCAATCCGCAGGCCGACTGGGTGCCAAGAACGGTTATTTTTGCGGGCAAGGCAGCATCTAGTTACCAGTCCGCCAAGTCCATCATCCGGCTCATTCACGATGTGGGCACCACCATCAACAACGACCCCCGCGTAGGCGACCTTCTGAAACTGATTTTTATCCCCAACTATGGGGTGTCTGTGGCCGAAATCATCATTCCTGGTGCTGATTTGTCCGAGCAAATTTCAACAGCCGGCACCGAAGCTTCTGGCACCGGCAACATGAAACTTGCTCTCAATGGTGCATTGACCATCGGCACGGATGACGGCGCCAACATTGAAATTCGCCAACAAGTGGGGGACGACAACATCTTTATTTTTGGTCTGAAAACGCCAGAAGTCAGGGCATTGCGCATTGTGGGCTACCACCCTTTGAGCTACTATAACAACCAGCCCGAGCTGAAATCGGTGCTCGATGCCATTTCAAGTGGTGAGTTTTCACCCGATGA
>CAIXMC010000158.1 GCA_903920405.1 uncultured beta proteobacterium | reverse complement strand
AGTAATAAGTTCCCCATTTGGCCGTCAGAATTGGGATGCAATGCTAGGCGCAAATCGCGCGGTGTGGCCATGCCACATAAGCGATTTGTAACGACGCAGTGCGCCCAAATCTGACGAGCCAAATGGGGAACTTATTACTGAGCACATCCTTAGTGAAGACAATAAGCGGTCAACTGAGGAATCCAGGATCATATGGCACTTTACTTGATTGGAGATATTCAAGGCTGCGACGAGGCGCTTCAGCGCTTACTCACTGCCGTTTCTTTTTCGCCCAGCCGCGACACACTGTACCTGCTTGGCGATATGGTGAATCGTGGGCCAGATTCTGCGGGTGTGCTGCGTCGTTTGATGCGCTATGGTCATGCAGCCCAGTGCATTTTGGGCAACCATGACCTTCATCTGCTGGCCGTGTCAGTGGGCGCACGCAAGCTCCATCGCAAAGATACCTTGTCTGAATTGCTTACAGCGCCCGACTGCGACATTCTGCTGACCTGGTTGCGCCAACAGCCCTTGGCACGCTTGCTAACGCATCGAAATCATGACTATTTATTGGTTCACGCCGGTGTGCTGCCTGCATGGACAGCTCACCAATCCATAGCACTGGCTGGGGAAGTTGAATGTGTTTTGCATAGCGCAAATTGGCCTGATTTTTTGCACCGCATGTACGGCAATCAGCCTGATCATTGGGATGCATCATGGTCAGGGGATGATCGGTTGAGGGTGATTGTGAACGCCTTGACACGCTTGAGATTTTGCACAGCATCTGGCCAGATGGAGTTTTCGGTAACACTGGGCGCTGATGCTGCGCCGCCTGGCTATTTGCCATGGTTTGATGTGCCAGGGCGACACACTGCGAATGTGCGCGTTGCATTTGGTCACTGGTCAACCTTAGGGTGGCTTGGGCGTGAGGACGTGATCTCGCTCGACTCGGGTTGTGTTTGGGGTGGCAGATTGACAGCGCTCAGGCTTGATGACAGCCAATCCTCTACGACACCGCAACTGATTCAGGTGGATTGCACAGCGGCACAACATCCTTAAATTCAGACGGGTGTGAATAAGGCCGCGAGTTTTTGCCGAGGTTTGATGTTGCTTGAAATGCCGCGCACACTGTGGCGCGGTGCTACTGCTTCCCAAGAGGGGGACATGTCAACAGGCTGCGGCTCGTAGGGTTTGTCAAAAAATGGGTCGATGCGAGCAGGTTTGCAGTCACGGCGTACTGGACGCTGAACTCGTTCTGCGTCAACCTCTCCACGGTAAATACGCCGCCCGTCATTGATATGGCCTTGCTTGCGAATATCGGGAAGATTTTCCTCGAACTCCATCGCTTCAAGTTCAATTTTGGTGTGGATCATGCGTTCGATGTCAGCCACCAAACGCAAATCGGTCTTGGACACAAAATTAACGGCCAGACCTGCCAATCCTGCACGACCCGTTCGACCGACGCGATGAATGTAATCTTCTGCGTTGAAAGGAATGTCAAAGTTAAAAACAGCAGGAACATCCTTGATGTCCAGACCACGAGCGGCGACATCGGTACACACCAGCAAATCAACCTCGCCACTTTTGAACGATTCAAGTGCTTTGAGTCGTTCATCCTGACTTTTGTCGCCATGCAAGGCCGTGGTTTTCAGTCCTTCATGCTCCAGGGAACGTGCCAGGCGGGCGCACCCCAGTTTGCTGTTGACAAAGACAAACGCCTGCTTTAAGCCACGCTGACGCAGAATTTGGTGCAGCGCATGACGCTTGTCGTCATCGTCCACTCTGTAAAAATGCTGCTCTACGGTGGATGCCATGGCATTGGAGCGGGCGACTTCAATCGTTACAGGGTCTTGCAAATAACTGTTGGCCAAGCGCTTGATCTCAGGCGAAAACGTTGCCGAAAACAGCAGTGTGGTACGCTGACGAGGCAAAAAGCTCAAAATACGTTGAAGGGCGGGCAGAAAACCGATGTCCAGCATACGATCGGCTTCGTCAAGCACCACATACTCCACTTGGCTGAGAGCACAGTTTTTGGCTTCAACGTGGTCGAGCAGCCGGCCAGGTGTAGCTACCAACACTTCGATCCCTTTTATTAACTCCAGCGCTTGTGGTTTCATGTCAATTCCGCCAAACACAACGGCACTGCGCAGTTGGGTGTATTTGCCGAACAGTTTGACTTGTTCAGCCACTTGGTCGGCCAGTTCGCGGGTAGGCAGCAACACCAGAGCGCGTACGGGGTGACGTGCGGGCGATGCAGAAGAACTTTCGTATTGAAGCAAGCGCTGCAACAGTGGCAAAGCAAACGCTGCGGTCTTGCCAGTGCCTGTTTGAGCAGCGCCCATGACGTCTCGCCCTTGCAAAACGACCGGAATGGCCTGCGCCTGGATGGGGGTCATAACGGTGTAGCCCATGTCAGATACGGCACGTGCTAAAGGTGCGGCCAGTTGCAACTGTGCAAAGGCCATAATGGGAGTATCAGCAGTCAATTTGGTCATTCAAACCTACGTTCAATGGCTATCCAATACCGATAGCTGGTAGTGCCCTTTGGATCAGGACAATGATTTTTGTTCATGATCCAAATTATCGTTCATCTTTTTCCATGGGTAACTTTGCTATGTTGGCGAATGTGTTTGCCCATTTTTACTATTAAAAAAATAGCTAACTACGCAAGCAGGACGGGCGCTAGAGGCCGATTTGTTATACTAAAAAACTCACTCAAGTCCGTGCAGCTTGACAAGGGAATATTGCAGCTTCCACATCACTTCTAGCATCGACGATCATGCCACTGACCTGAATCATCCATGCCGCACATCATTCAGTGAGGCTTGGCAGGCCATATCCTTATGGCGTAATGCCAAGATTCAACCAGCGTACCTCAAATTCCTCAGCACTAATAGGGTAACCAAACAGATAACCTTGACCTACCTCAGCCCCCAAATGAGCCAGACGCTCACGTTGCAAGAGGGTTTCGACACCTTCAGCCACCAGGCTCAGACCAAGGTCGTGCGCCATATCCACAATGGTGCGAACCAGCACGGCATCGTTATTGTCAGTCAACATGCTGGCCACAAAACTTTGGTCAATCTTGATGACCGATACGGGTAATAAACGCAGGTACGACAAACTTGAATAACCAGTGCCAAAATCGTCAATCGCCACCGAAACACCCATGTCGCGCAAAGCCTGCAAACGCGCCAATTGCTCGGGAGTGTGATGCAGCAGGGTATCCTCGGTAATCTCAAGTTCCAGCATATCGGCACGGACACCATTGACCTGCAAAATCGTACTGATTTGCGTCAGCAAATCCGGTTTTTGCAAGTCAGCCACATTTTGGTTGATGGCCATTCGCATTGATGCAGACCACAATCCCAAACGATACCATTGTCCCAATTGCTGCATGGCATCTTGCATCACCCAATGGTCAAGTTCAACAAGCAAACCACTTTTTTCAGCCACGCCAATGAATACACCCGGGAGCGTCAAGCCATGTCCCGGGCGCTCCCATCGCACCAGAGCTTCGGCACCCACCAATTCGCCGGTATCGAGCCGACACTTGGGCTGAAAATAAACCCTGAATTGCTGCTCGGCCAAGCCAATGGCCAGTTCGGTCTGGATGGTAAATGCCAAATCAGTACTCGCACCCATGTCGGCGGTATAACTCAACAAGCGATTTCGCCCCGTTAATTTCGCACGGTACATAGCCATGTCGGCGCTGCGCAGCAACTCATCGGGGGCGCTGCCATCTTCCGGGAACACAGCCACACCCAGGCTGGCCATGGGCCGGTAAGAGCCAGCGCCGTCAAGCATCAATGGTTCACGCAATCGCACCAGCAGGTTATTGGCCAGGGCCAATGCACCTGCTCTATCCGTACTTGGCAACAACACTACAAATTCATCGCCCCCCATGCGAGCCACCGTATCTTCGCTGCGAACACCGTGCAGCAATCGCTCTGACACGGTGCGCAACAAGGTGTCGCCCACCTGATGCCCCAAGGTATCATTGACCTCCTTGAAGTGATCCAGATCGACAAACAGCAGCGCAAACAAGATGGCTTGCCGTTGGGATTGCGCCACCAATTGGGCGATACGATCATTGAACAAAGAACGGTTGGGCAATCCGGTCAAACTGTCATATGAAGCCTGGCGTTGAAGCGCAATTTGCGCTTCGTGCAGTTGGGTCACATCACTTTGCAAAGCGATGTAATGCAGCACTTGGCCTTCGTTGTTACGCACAACGTTGATGTTGCTCCACACGGTAAAAAAACTCCCGTCAGCGCGCCGATTGTTGATTTCACCCGCCCAGTGACCTATTTGCGCCAACGCCTTGCCCATATTTTCGTAAAACGTGACGCTGTGACGCCCGGATTTCAACACGCGTGTGTTCTGCCCTAAAACGGCTTCGGAACTAAAACCGGTCATGCGCGTAAATGCAGGATTAATACGAACGATGCGCATTTGAGCATCCGTGATGATGATGGCTTCATCAGAACAAAGAAACACCGATTCACTCAGCAAAATCTGGCGTTGCTGAACCTTGATGGCGCTGATGTCCGTCGAAATCCCACCGACCCCGTAAGCCTTGCCAGAATCGTCGAACAAGGGGAAACGGCGCGTTACAAAATCCACTGGAACATGACCCGGACCGGCATTCACGTGCTCTTCCAAGGTCATTGGGGCACCTGATTGAATGACCTTTTGATCAGCCTCACGATGCAAAATAGCATCACGCAATGGCAAAAAAGACTCGCGGTGCTGCCCCAACACCATGCCGCGAGGTCGTTCTACAAAATTGAGCAAAGCCCGGTTAACCAACAGCATTCGCCCGTCAAGGTCCGCGGCAAAAATAAAGTTGTCAGTGGCATCCAGCAGAGCGTCGTACAGGTGTCGTTCCTGCTCACGAGTCTGTTCTGCGCTACGATCCACCAAGAGCAGCAAGATACGTCGGTCGAGCTTGTAATCCATCGACAAACCAATCAAATGCACATCAAACACTGCACCTGAAATTTTTTGGTTGACAATCTCAACGCGGTTAAGCACCTGCGCCTGGCCTGGCATCACATCACGCAAAGCCACATGCAAGCGTGCTCTGTCAGGTTTATTCAGCTTGTGCCAAAAACGGATGTCAATCCCAAGAAAGTGCCCCTGCGTGCCAAACAACGCTGCAGCACGTTCGTTACAGTTATCCACTATGCCTTTCGTGTCCAACACCAAAGCGGGCAAAGGCATCTGATCAAACAGCGTTCGGTAGCTACGCTGTGCATGCTCGGCCTCTAACTGGGCAGTGCGCAATTCTTCGTTTTGCAACTCCAGTTCAACCTGGTAAATGCGCAAGTCTTCAAGCAGCTTGACCATTGTGTCGGATGGATCAATACCTCCCACCTGAGATTGCTCAAGAACCGCTTGGGCGCGTTGCTTGAGCAATTGCAAACGCTGCGTTTTTCTTTCTTTAGATTCTGGCTCCATGTGGCCTACATCAAAACAGGCTGATTTTTCTTGCGCCATTCGGTAATATTGATGTGGCTCACCACAGCTCCTGGCTGCTCACCCCCGACGGCTGAGACATGCATCGCAAACCAGCGCTGCTCTGTAGGTGAATGGCAGGGGTACTCCATCGAAAAATGCTGCCTTGTGCCTGCAAGCACTTCACGCACACCGCGCTGCGCCATCGCTGCAGAGTGATCCAATACATCAAATGTGCTGCTGCACACTTCAAGGTAATTGACACCAGGGCCGGAATGCGCCATATCGGGGTCACCGTTGTCCGCTGCAAAGCAGCGCCAGGCGCTGTTAACCAGGGTGATCACCCCATGACTGTTCAGAACCACAATGTTTTCCGAGATCGAATCAATGATGTGCTGAAGCCGTGAAACTTCGTGCAGTGCTGTGACATCCATAAAGGTAATGACAGCCCCCTTGGAGGGTGAAGAGGGCACGCTGTAGGGCAGCATTCGTACAAAGTAGTGCAACCCATTGATGCCACGAATTTCTTTTTCAACACGAATCCCATCTTTGAGGGTTCGCGTCAAATCAGCAATCAGGTCAGGGTAGATCAGTGTGTGCGCCAAATCGTCAAGCGGACGACCCAAGTCGGTGTCACGTAATTTGAAAATGTGCGTGGCATCCGGGCTAAAGCGTGTCAGGAGCAGGTTTTCATCGACAAACACCGTACCCGCAGTCACCGCCTGAGCCATGTTGTCAAGGTCGGCATTAAGCCGGTTCAGAATGTCGATTTTTTCCTGATACTCGGCATTGACCGTGTTCAATTCTTCATTGACAGACTGCAACTCTTCGTTGGAGCTTTGCAGCTCTTCATTGGAAGACATCAACTCTTCATTGGTCGATTGCAGCTCTTCGTTGGACGTTTCAAGCTCTTCTACGGTGGCTTGCAGACTTTCGCGAGTGGCTGTGAGTTCTCGCTCAAGAACTTCCATGCGCTCGGCAGTTTCGGAATCGACATCAATGGTGGTGGCAACCTCGGCGGGGTTGGGGGTGTGCAACTGCTCAAACGCCAACAGTGTCAAACGCTCACCTTCAAACTCCTCAACCGGCCAGGCACTCATACGCAAATGCTCGACTTCGCCATCTGCTGCGGTGAATTTGAGCCGGTCAGAACTGACGCTGGCACCTTCTCGCCCTGCCTTGAACAAGAGTGCGACGGCAACAGGCACTAGGGTGTCGGGCAAAATGCGATTGAGTTCCAGACTGGCATGGCCTTCGCGCAATTGCAAAAATTTATGCACATCGCCATACGAGTGAACCAGTTCATGCCGACTGTTCACCAAAATGGCAGCAGGCGGCCCAAACGCCTTGAGCAACGCTGCAAAACCTTGATCGACGGCGCTGGCCTTGATACGGCTTGAACGTGTGGACTGACTGGTGGCCAACGGCATGCTACCTGTGTAACCATAACCACTCCCCTTGGCCATATCCAGTGGCAAGCTCAAGGGTCTGAGCATTTGCCATATTTTGTGTTTGGCACTGACGGGCGTGAAGTCTTTTTGCAGTTCAGCCAAAGACTCGCTTGAACCCAAAAACAAATGTGCGCCGGGTAGCAGGGCGTATTGCAAGCGTTTGAGGGCACGTTCTTGGGCCTGGCTGCGAAAGTAAATGAGTGCATTGCGGCACACCACCAAGTCCATGCGGGTAAAAGGTGGATCGGTCAGCAAGTTGTGCCGCGCAAACACAATGCATTGGCGCAACTCGTTCTTGACCACAAAGTTATTGCCCTTTTTGACAAAAAATCGCTCCAACTGCTGAGGCGAGACTTCAGCCGCAATGGACTCAGGATAAGTACCAGCGCCAGCGGTTTCAATATTTTGCTGCTCGACATCGGTCGCAAAAATTTTTAGGGAAGGCCAGCGCTTAAGCTGATCGAAGGATTCCAGAAACATCATGGCAATCGAATACGCTTCTTCGCCGGTAGAAACGGCTGCTGCCCAAACGCGAATCGAATCACCGGCCTGCTTTTTAGCCACCATGGGGTCAATAATTTGACGCCCCAAAATTTCAAAGGCATCGGTGTCTCGGAAAAAACTGGTCACAGGTATGAGCAGCTCACGACGCAAGGTTAAAACCTCATTGCGATCGTCGTTGAGCATGTCAAGGTAGGCCTCTAGCGATGTGACCTGACGAACATTCATGCGCCGCTCGATCCGTCGCATCACCGTGCCGGTTTTGTATTCCTGAAAATCAATACCACCTACTTGCAGCAACAAACGCAAAATGCCGTTCATGGCAGCTTCAGGCGTGAGCGCCAGAACCCTGACCGCAGGCTCTTCAAGCGCCACTGCCGCTTTGACAAGGGGCTGATTGGTAATGTGCGCAATCAGGCGTGCGCCAATTTGCTCCACAGGCAAAATGGCATCAACCAACCCGGTGGCAATGACGCTGCGCGGCATTCCGTCAAACTTGGCGTTGTCAGGTTCCTGGGCAATCAAAAAACCGCCTGCATCGTTGATGGAGGCAGCACCCCGGGTGCCGTCAGACCCTGTTCCCGACAGCACCACGCCTACTGAACGTGCGCCATAGTGAGCCGCCATGGACTTGAAAAACACGTCAATGGGCAGGGTCAATGTGCGCGGATTTTTGGGTGTCAGACTCAAAATGCCATCACCCATATGCATGATGGAACCAGGAGGTATCAGATAAACGCGGTCAGGTTCAATGGGCATGTCTTGCTCGACCATCACCACAGGCATGCGGGTATGGCGTGACAGCAAATTGGCCATCATGCTTTTGTGGTCAGGCGACAAATGCTGAATGACTACAAAGGTGGCACCAGAATCGCAAGACAACCCGTCAAAGAGCTTTTCCAAAGCCTCCAGGCCGCCGGCAGATGCACCCACTGCTACGATATGGGGCACACTGCTACCTCGCTCGGCGGCGGATGACGAAGTGACAACTTCAACAAACGACATGCTTGAACCTTAAAAATGGGGAATATCCCTGCACAACAGGGGTTGCATTATCTGGCAGAGTGTCGCCTGAAAAAAAAACAGACCCGCTATAAAAATCCGTCCGATGTCCAGAATCCGACACACCTAGACGAGAACTATTCTTCACCAAGAAATAAGGCTCTAACGCCCGTCAGTATTGCATAAGTAGCTATCAGTAAAATAGCAAACTTGACAGTTTCACAACACCAATACGCCGTCAGCGTATGGCGTCAACATCCTGACCCAACATGGTTCTGGTGATCAGCGTCAGGCCGGATTCAGTCACATGGAAGCGCTGACTGTCTTTCACGTGATCAAACCCAATGCGAGTGTCATCGGGCAAGTAGCAATCGCGGTCAACAATGCACTTTTGAAGTACACAGCGGTGACCAATCTGCACATTGGGCAGCAAAATCGAATCTTCTACCAACGAATAACTGTGCAAACGCACCCCCGCGAACAACATGCAGCGACGCACCGTCGAGCCGCTGACAATACAACCATCAGACACCATGGAGTCCACAGCAGTTCCGCGCCGGTCATCATCATCAAAAACAAATTTGGCAGGTGGACTTTGCTGTTGCCATGTCCAGATGGGCCAATTGTCATCGTACAAGCTCAATTTTGGTGTGACTGCCACCAGGTCCATATTGGCAGCCCAGTAGGCATCGAGTGTTCCCACATCGCGCCAGTAGGCAGACTTGCCAGGTTCCTGGACGCAACTTTCAGCAAAATTTTGTGCAAAAGCATGGTAGAGTTTTACACAGTGGGGAATGACATCCTTGCCAAAATCGTGGCTTGATTTTGGGTCATCAGCATCACGCCTGAGTTGCTCAAACAAAAAGGCTGCATTGAAAACATAAATGCCCATACTGGCCAAGGCTCTGTCGGGGTTGCCGGGCATAGGCTGGGGTTGCTCTGGCTTTTCCTGAAAAGCGTTGATGCGACCATCTTCCATCACCGACATCACACCAAACTCATGGGCATCTTCGATAGGCACCTCAATACAAGCCACGGTAAGGTCGGCACCGCGTTCTACGTGCGCTGCCAACATCCGGCCATAGTCCATGCGGTAGATGTGATCGCCTGAGAGCACAAGCACATATTTGGGATTGGCGTGGCGAATTTCACGCAGATTTTGAAACACAGCATCGGCGGTGCCCTGATACCACTGGGCTTCGTCCACTTGCTGTTGTGCTGGCATGATTTCAATAAACTCACCCAACCGACCATCAAGAAAACTCCAACCCAATTGCAAATGCCGAATCAGGCTTTGTGCTTTGTACTGGGTGGCCACACCAATCCGACGCACCCCTGAATTCACGCAATTGGACAGGGTAAAGTCAATGATACGAAACTTCCCACCAAACGGCACGGCGGGTTTGGAACGCCAGTTCGTCAAGTCATGGAGTCGACTACCACGTCCACCTGCTAGAACCATCGCGAAGGTGTTGTGGGTCAGTTGGCTGATAAAACGGGTGCTGCGGCGATCGGGTGCGCCGGTGTTTAATGCAAGATCATGGGGCATTTGGAGTACCTGAGGCGAAGGGTTAAATGAATCAAAGCCATCACGAGGCTCAGGCACTCATTCTATAAGTTAGACCCTCTTGTCTTTGAATGGCACGGTATATTTTTAGAGGACAAAAGGTCGGACTTCAGTCCAACCTTCAGGCTGGTTGTTGGACCGAAGTCTGACCTGCGGAAATTGCTATGATTTTTGAATTCTTTTACGTTAAACACAAATCAACTTGCGCACATCATTCCATTTTAATTTTAATAATGAAACAATCATGTGATTCATATCTCTGAGACTAATTCCAATGATGGATGTTGCATCGAATCGAAAATGGAATTAGACGTGGCTTTGGATGTATTTTTATCTAAAAACGCTACGTTTTTGCTTACGATATGATAGGGGCGGGCAGCACATGGTGTGCCGCCTTTTTTGAAGCCCAGGCTTCGCCAGACGCACTTGCCCTATGTTTGTCATCGTTGGTTGGTTAATGGTTTTGGTGTGCGTTTTTGGAGTTTACATCTTCCACGGTGGCAACATGAGCGTGTTACTTAAAGCGTTGCCATTCGAGATCATCACCATTGGTGGTGCCACCATGGGCGCTTTTGTTGCCAACAATCAGATGAAAGTCATCAAGTCCAGCATGAAGGGCTTGGGAACCTGCTTTAAGGGCAGTAAGTACACCAAAGCTCGTTACATGGATTTATTGGCGCTGCTTTATGACATTTTGCAAAAAGCACGCAAAGAGGGTTTGATGGCCATTGAAAAAGATGTTGAAGAACCGCATTCATCTGAAATTTTTAAAAAGCATGGAGAAGTGGGTCATGATCATCATGTTGTTGAATTCATTACTGATTATTTACGAATGATGGTTTCTGGCAATTTAAATGCTCATGAAATTGAGTCTTTGATGGACAGTGAAATTGACACTCATCACGCTGAAGAGCATGCAGCGGTGGCAGCATTGCAACGCGTAGCGGGTGGTTTGCCCGCCTTTGGAATTGTGGCGGCGGTTTTGGGTGTGGTGAACACCATGGGTTCTGTGGGGCAGCCGCCTGCTGTGTTGGGTGGCATGATCGCATCTGCACTGGTGGGGACGTTTTTGGGCATTTTGCTGGCTTACGCTTTTGCTGAACCCTTGGCGGGTCTGCTAGAGCAGAAGGTAGAAGAAGCAAGTAAAGAGTTTCAGTGCATTAAAACCACGTTGCTGGCCAGTATGCAAGGTTATAACCCCGCCACCGCCATTGAGTTTGGTCGTAAAGTGCTTTACTCTACCGATCGACCGAGCTTTATTGAACTTGAATCTTTTGTCAAGAAGAAATAAAGATCAGACATTATGGCAACCGAAGCCAAAAAACTCCAGCCCATCATCATCAAGCGGATCAAAAAAGGTGGCCACTCAGTGCATGGAGGTGCCTGGAAAATTGCTTACGCTGACTTTGTAACTGCCATGATGGCCTTCTTTTTGCTGATGTGGCTGCTTGGAAGCACATCTGAGGGCGACAAAAAAGGGCTTGCGGATTATTTTCAGTCGCCACTCAGAGTGGCCATGCAAGGGGGCGCCGGCGCGGGAGCCAGTGCGAGCATCATCACCGGGGGCGGTAGCGACTTGACGCAATCGTCTGGTCTATCCAGGCGTGGAGATGGCAAGGCCAAAAAGTCGACGAAGGAACAAAAAAAGTCAGAACGTGCCAAACAGGACGCGCAAAAACTCGCTGAACTCAGCGCCACCATCAGCGCCATCATCTCCAACACACCCAGTTTGACAGAATTCAGCAAACAAATTAGTCTGCGCATGACTCCCGATGGTCTGCAAATTCAAATTGTGGACGATCAAAAGCGTCCCATGTTTGACAGTGGCAGCGCCATTGTCAAACCTTACATGCATAACATCTTGCGTGAAATTGGTGCCGCCCTGTTTGACGTTGACAACAAAATCAGTTTGGACGGGCACACCGACCAAACACCCTACGGTTTGGGTGTTCATGGCTATAGCAACTGGGAGTTATCGGCTGACAGGGCCAATGCCTCGCGCCGCGAGCTGGTAGCTGCTGGCATGCCTGACGACAAAATAGCCCGCGTGATGGGATTGGCTTCGAGTGTGTTGCAAGATGCAGACCATCCGCGCAGTGCGGCTAACCGTAGAATCAGCATTACTGTGATGACGCGTGAAGCTGAAGAGCGATTGCTGGGTCCAAGGCGTTCTGAAGTGGCAGTTGAACCTCCCTTAGGATATGGTCAACAATAAGTTCCGCATTTGACCGTCAGAGTTGGGATGTAATGCTAGGCGCAAATCGTGCGGTGTGGCCCAGCCACATAAGCGATTTGTAACGACGCAGTGCGCCCAAATCTGACGAGCCAAATGCGGAACTTATTATTGACCATATCCTTAACAGATACCAATGTCAACCAAGTGATCAACCATTAGGATCAAGTCAATATGAACCGATACCGATTTATGTCAGTTATGTCAGAGTTAGTTAGCACCATCGAAAGGCAGTCTTATGGCCAGCACGCTTAAATTTTTGGTGGTGGATGATTTTTCAACGATGCGTCGCATTGTCCGCAATTTGCTCAAGGAAAGCGGTTACACAGAAGCTGATGAAGCTGAAGATGGTGCTGTGGCATTGCACAAGCTGAGAAATGGCAGTTTTGATTTTGTGGTGAGTGACATCAATATGCCCAACATGAACGGGTTTCAGTTGCTTGCTGAAGTCAAAAAAGACGAAAGACTCAAACACATTCCGGTGCTGATGGTGACAGCCGAAGCACGCAAGGAAGACATCATCATGGCTGCCCAGCAAGGTGCTGCCGGTTATATCGTCAAACCGTTCACCAAAGCCACTCTTGAAGACAAGGTCAATTTAATTTTGACCAAGATGGGGTTGAAGTGAACAGCGTGACAACTGCCTTTTGTCTGCCGACTGTGCCGCAAGATGTGCATCAGCGTTTAGGTTCACTCACACGTCAACTGCATGATTCACTGAACGGTCTGGGTTTGACAGACAAGGTAAAAATTTGGGCAGGTGAGCTTCCCGATGCCAAGAGTCGTTTGTCTTACATTGCGCGCCTGACCGGCGAGGCCGCTGAAAAAGTTCTCAACAGCGTTGATCAAGCCAAAGCTCACCATGACCACATTACTGCAGAAGCCAGGCGTGTGGGTGCTCTTATCGCCCAAGACCCCGTCGCAGCCGTTGCGCGTGGGCATGTGATGAATTTTATTTTGGACATTGAACAAGCCGCCCAGGGGATTGACCAAAATCTGACTGACATCATGATGGCCCAAGACTTTCATGATTTGACGGGGCAGGTGATCACCAAGGTCGTGAACCTGGCAGCCAACATTGAAGAGCAACTTGTTCAGTTGCTCATTTTGACTGCCCCACCCGATGTGCATACGCAACCCAAACCTGCTGAACTTGTTTTGCACGGCCCTGTGATCCATCCTGAAGGTAACCCTGACGTTGTTCAAGGGCAATCTGAGGTGGATGATTTATTGGCCAGTCTGGGTTTTTGACGGTTTTTCAATCAGGGCAGCAAATCACCTGCTTTTCTCCCTTTAGTTTTTCAAAGCGATGATGACAATGGGTAAAACCTTCTCACATCATGGAATCCAGCAGTCAAGACCGTAACCTACCCGCCTCCGAACGCAAGCTGGATAAGGCTCGCGAAGACGGACAGGTCGCACGCTCTCGCGATTTAGCCCATTTGGCCGTACTGGGCACGGGTGCCTTTTGCTTGATCGCTTTTGGCCCAATGATGTTTGATCGTCTGCAAAACGAGCTCAGTTTGCAGCTTCTTTTCAATGCTCAATCTGTCCATGACCCTCTGACCATGCTTCACCGGCTGGGCACTATGGTCGCTGTAGGCTTGGTGATCAGCGCCATATTTGGTGGCGTCGTGCTAACGGTGACGGTGGGCAGCACGGTTGCAGCAGGTGGATGGGTGGCCAGTCTCAAACCCATCATGCCTGACTTTAGCCGTCTTAACCCCATTTCTGGCTTGGGTCATTTGTTTTCCAAAGACAAGTTCTT
>CAIXMC010000157.1 GCA_903920405.1 uncultured beta proteobacterium | reverse complement strand
GGTGTCACAGTCCTCATGCCGGATACCGCTCTCAATCAGGCTACATATCCGCAGAGCAAACAGCAAAAGGATGGACTGGGTTTTCCCATTATGCGCATCGTAGCTATCATGTCGTTGAGCTGTGGCACCGTGCTGGAATGGATGCAAGGGGCGTGTTGTGGCAAACTCACGGCACTGGTTCAGTTGAATGGGATTTTGTTATGCTGTCATAGGTATCATGAAGAGTTCGTCCCAAAATTCTACATGCTGCATTTAGCCCAAGTCCCTCAGTTCTTGAATTTATCACTTGGATAATAAGACTGATTGGGTTTTTGATTCCTGCCAGGAATGTGTTGAAAGTCGGTGAAAAAAATCTGCCACATTCACTAGACTTATTGGAAACCCATTCTTTTATTTTGCTAACTTGTTGATTTTATAGAAATCAATGGCTGGTTTCCAATAAAGTCCAATGTGAGTTTCCTCAAATCCCATTCAACTGAACCAGTGCCCATTATTGAGATCAACCATGCCTATTGAAAAAATTGAATCCACCTGTGCGCAAGCCCAATCTGCCAATATCCTGGCCGACAACATTGCCAAATTAAAGGCACTATTTCCTGAGCTGGTGACCGAAAACACGGCAGGGGCTGCTATCAATGTTGATGTACTCAAAGCCTTGGTGGGCGATGCCACTGTGACCGATGCGGATGAAAAATATGGCTTGAACTGGCATGGCAAGCGCCGCGCCCGACAGTTGGCGCTGACCCCCAGCACCGGCACCCTGCGACCCTGCCCGGATGAGAGTGTGGATTGGGACACCACGCAAAATCTAATGATTGAGGGCGATAACCTGGAAGTTTTAAAACTCTTGCAGAAAAGTTATTCAGGCAAGGTTAAACTGATTTATATTGACCCGCCTTATAACACTGGCAAGGATTTTGTTTATCCTGATAATTTTCAGGATAATATTAAAAATTATCTTGAGTTAACAGGGCAGGTGGAAGGCGGGGCGAAAATCAGCAGTAATACAGAATCGAGCGGGCGGTTTCATACGGATTGGCTGAATATGATGTATCCGAGGCTTAAGCTGGCTCGGAATTTATTACGGGAGGATGGGGTTATATTTATTAGCATAGACGATGGTGAACTTGGAGAACTACGTCTTTTATGTGATGATGTTTTTGGTGAAAATAATCTTGTTTGCTTATTTTCATGGCAAACCATGAAAGGAGCGCAAGGAATGCCAACTCGTAATATGGTTGTACCTAACACAGAGTACATTTATGTTTGCGCAAAAAATATAAATGCGTTTCGTTTCTTGGGTCTGGTGCGTGATGGAGTCGGGTTTTCTAATCCTGACAACGATTTGCGCGGTGTTTGGAAACGACAATACCTTCAGAGACTTGGGCAAGGACTACCTGTGCGTCATATAAGAAATCCAGCAAATGGACAAGAATGGTCTTTTGAAACGCCTTATGCCCAGGAAAAAATAAATGAATGGATTAAAGATGATCGAATCATATTTCCTCAGAGCGGCGATGGTTATCCCGCTCGCAAAGAGTTTCTTTCAGAATATGATAATGCACAGCAACTTGTAACAAGCCTTGGTTTATACCCCACTAAAAGTACCACTGAAAAATTGTATGAACTCTTTGATCATGAAAAAGTGTTTAGTAACCCAAAGCCGGACACACTTATTGCAACGTTAATGGCTTTTACCCTGCAAGATGGAATCGTATTAGATTTCTTCGCTGGCTCCGGTACCACAGGCCATGCCGTTATGGCTCAAAACGCAGCCGATGGTGGCAGTCGCCGCTATGTCCTGGTTCAACTCCCCGAACCCCTTGACCCCGCCAATAAAGACCAAAAAACCGCTGCCAATTTCTGCGACCAACTTAATAAACCCCGAACTATCGCCGAACTCACCAAAGAACGCCTGCGCCGCGCCGCTACTAAAATAAGAGCTGCCAACGCAGACAGGACGTGCGTTACAGGCCAATTAGCCTTTGAAGATTCTGCTCAAAAACTTAGCACCCTAGACCTGGGCTTTCGGGTTTTTAAGTTGGACACGTCCAATATCCGCGCCTGGCAGCCCACCGGCAACCTGACCCAAGATTTAGTGGACAACGTCCAGCACCTGCAAACTGGCCGATCTGACGACGATGTGTTGTATGAACTGCTGCTCAAACTGGGGTTGGATTTGTGCGTCCCTATCGAAACTCGCTCCATCGCAGGCAAAGCGGTGCATGGCATTGGCGCGGGTGTGCTGTTGGTCTGCCTGGATGCATCCATTGGCGTGGCAGACGCTGAAGGTTTGGCACTGGGCATGGCAGACTGGCACAAGGAACTGGCCCCCGTGGGCGACACCACAGCGGTGTTTCGGGACAGTGCGTTCGAGAACGATGTTGCCAAAAGCAACTTGGCCGCCATTTTGGAGCAGCATGGCATCAAACAGGTGCGGAGCTTGTAAATGGGTGCCGTCAACAAAGACCTAACGACATCAGCCATTGACCGTCAAAATATCCTGAACAACCCGTATGCACTGGCTGAAATAGAGCGTGCTGCGGGCATACAAGGCATTTCATTTGAAGGCAAGACGGTGGTATTAAAAGAACAGATTGCGGCATTTTTTGAAGTCACTGTTCGGACTGTAGAGAACTACCTTGAGCAACATGCCAAGGAGCTTTCGCGCAACGGCTATGAGGTCATCAAGGGTCAACGTTTGCGCACACTTAAAACTGCCATTTTGAATTTGGATGTTCCCGAAACAGATTTCGGGGCTTCCCACTTAAGGCGGGACAAATGCAATATCAATGGGTTACGTTTGATTCGCTCACGTGGTTTTCTTGGCAGGGGAAGCTCACACATTTGGCTGATTAGCCGTAACAAGCGCAGGCATCTGATTTCTTCTCTGTCCCGCCTTATGTGGGAAGCCCAAAACTCTAAACCACTGTCCCAGGCTCGCGATGCTGATGCACGCCATACCGTCGCGGCCT
>CAIXMC010000156.1 GCA_903920405.1 uncultured beta proteobacterium | reverse complement strand
TTCGCACAGCCCCTTTGGCGCTTCAGGATGGCGGGATGGTGCTGCCTGTGTATTTTGAGCTGGGGTTGAAGTACCCGGTCGCCTTGCGCTTTGATGCACTCGGAGCGTTCAAAGGCATGGTTCGAATGTCTGCACGAACCTATCTGTTGCAGCCCACGATCGTCGCCCAGGATGCCACCCATTGGCTGGCGCTACTACGCAATCAACAAACCAACGGCAAAATCGCCGTGGTTCAAACCCAGGATGGTGGCCAGCATTGGCATGATGGGCCTGACCTGAATTTGGTCAACCCTGATGCCTCGGTGGCAGCATTGGCGCTGTCACCCGGGCAGTTGTGGCTTGCCCATAACAGTTCACCGCATTCACGCCATGTGCTTGATTTAAGCTACTCAATGGATGGCAAGCACTGGCAGCACATGCAAACACTGGCGCAGGGCAGTGGTACGGATGAATTTTCATACCCCGCGCTGGCGTGGGCAGATAACAGCCTGTGGGTCAGCTACACGCACCAGCGCAGCAGTATTGCCTGGCAGCGTTTTTCAGTGGATGGCAGATGAAAGATGAAACACCAGCGTAAATGTTGTTTGGTAGAGACATCGGCAAGATAGGTTTGCTTCTATTTCAATAGCTACCAACGCATACTGGGCGTGGGCTACAGGGCAAAAATGCGTATAACTTTTGACAGGCATTGGCCAATCAAGCCTCCATCCAACGTTCAAAGTCAGCCGCTGGCACGGGCTTTGAAAACAAATAACCTTGCCCGTAGTCGCAGCCTGCTGCACGCAGCAAATCGAGTTGCTGGGCGGTTTCAATCCCCTCAGCGATAACCTTCATGCCCAGCGCATGGGCCATGGCGATGATGGCCTGGCACAGTGCCAAATCGGTTGATCCTGCAATCAACTGGTGGACGAATGACCGGTCAATTTTGATGAAGTCAATGTCAAATTTTTGCAGGTACGACAGCGAAGAGTAACCCGTTCCAAAGTCGTCCAATGACACCTGAATGCCATCATCTCGAAATGCCAGCATTTGTTGAATCACACCATCGCTGGTGGACAGTAGCAAGCCTTCTGTAATTTCAACCGCAATGCTGTCGCCGTCCAATCCTGACACTCTGAGTTGGTCAATCCATCGGCTGTGCGAAGGGTTGGGGTTTTCAAACTGCACGGGTGATTTGTTGACGCTGATTTGAAATTGTGGATGCAGCGCAGTGCGCCAGACTTTCACCTGAGCTGCAACCTGCTGAAACACCCACTCGCCAATATCAACAATCAGACCGCTGGATTCGGCAATCGGAATGAAATCAGCGGGATTGATCAACCCGCGTGTGGGATGTTGCCAGCGAACCAGTGCTTCGGCCTTGTGAACGTGGCCTGT
Organism: uncultured beta proteobacterium; assembly: GCA_903920405.1. Classification (GTDB taxonomy): domain Bacteria; phylum Pseudomonadota; class Gammaproteobacteria; order Burkholderiales; family Burkholderiaceae_C; genus Rhodoferax. Next base: position 1,696 of record CAIXMC010000156.1, on the reverse strand, counting down.
GGCGAGTTCCACAATAGGCTGATAAACCACTTTGAACTGGTGGTCAGCCAGCGCCTGACGCAAATCCTGGGTCAAACGCACACGATGTTGTGCTGCCTCTTGCAGGTCCGGTGTGAAATAGCTAAAACGGTTGCGCCCGGCACCTTTGGCAACATACAGTGCCTGATCCGCATTTTTGAGCAGGTCTTCAATTTCCACGCTGTCTTCGGGGTAGATAGTCACGCCAATACTGGCTGACACATACACCTGCTGCTGTTCCAAATGGAATGCTGCCGCTAAGGATTTCAACAATTTCAACAGAATATTTTCCAGATGACGGCTGTCTTGCAGTTCTGTGATCAGCAAGGTAAATTCATCGCCTCCCATGCGTGCAACCGTATCGACTTCACGCAGGCAGTTTTGAATTCGCTGTGCCGCCTGAATCAGAAGTTGGTCACCCTGAAGATGCCCCAGTGTGTCGTTGACTTCCTTGAAGTGATCCAGGTCCATGAACACAACGGCCAGTTTCAACCCGTCACGCCGACATTTTTTAAGTTCCTGCTCCAGTCGTTCACGCAACATACGCCGGTTAGGCAAACCTGTGAGTGTGTCAAAGTTGGCCTGCTGCCAAATTTGAGCTTCGGCATTTTTGCGATCGGTGATGTCAGTGTGCGTGCCAATCATTCGCAGCGGCAGGCCATTCGCATCGCGACTGATGACCATGCCGCGCGACAGCACCCATTTCCAATTGCCGTCCTTGCACCTGATCCGATGTTCATTTTTATAGCTGGCACACAAACCGTCCAGATGCGCCTGGCGATCGCGCTTCATTTGGGGCACATCGTCCTGGTGCGTTCTCTCGTCAAGCGCACTGATGCACCGGTCAAGCTCATGTTCAGAAAAACCATACATGCCCAGCAGATGGGGTGAAAAATATTCCTGCCCCGTTGACACATCCAGGTCCCACAGACCGTCTCCGGTGCTCTCCATAGCCAATTGCCAGCGGGCTTCGCTCTCGCGCCATGCGGCCTCGCTGCGTTTGCGCTGAGTAATGTCTTGCACGATGGCAATACGTTTAATGGGCAGCCTGTGTCGCCACTCTGTCGATCCGATGGAATGTACCCAGATCACGTCTCCTTTGGCGGTCAGCATCTCCAATTCCAGATCAAAGGTGGCAGGTTGGCTGGATGCATCATCGCAAACCGTCCGGATACGCTGCAGCGCTTGCGGTGTGAAAAACTGAATCATCGAATCCAGGGTGGGGCGATAGTCTTCGGGCGCAATGTCCAAAATACGATAAACACCCTCCGTCCAGGTGACTTGGTCATTGGCATAGTCCAGTTCCCAGCCGCCCACGCGCGCCATGGCCTGGGTGTCAGAAAGCAGTTTCTGTAGGCGCACACGTTCTGCCTCAACCTGAACATAACGCGTGACATCGGCCACTGTGCGAACCATCCCGCCTGATCCCAACAGAGAGGTCTTGACCTCTAACGTTCTCCCGGAAGGTGTAGTGCGCAAAAAACGCAGAGGTGGTGTGCCTTCACCTTCGGCAAGAATATAAGCGCGGGCGTTGCTGGAGACATCCTGGGCTTGCACACCAAAATCGCCGCGCTGCAGTTGAAAACGAATCACCACCGACAAAGTGGGTTGTGAAGCCAGAAAGGCCTCGGGCAAATCCAGCAATTCGCACACTTTTGCATTGAACAAAATCACACGC
>CAIXMC010000155.1 GCA_903920405.1 uncultured beta proteobacterium | reverse complement strand
TCGCCGCAACCGAATCAACCCACGCGTCATCAAGGTAAAAATGAGCAAATGGCCTAAAAAAAGAGCTGTACATCGATCCTTTCCACAACCCAGTAAATCGTTCGTGGAAGCTATTACTGTGCTCCATTGAACGGTATTGGGACTAAACGGTTACCCCCATACTTATCTTTCGCAATAAAGTCTTGATAAACTTGTCTCGCTTCTTGCTGTGACAACCCAGGATCAAGCAGGCGATTTGTCACATCAGATTCAATATCGCAAAAAAACAGCTCTGCCTCGGAAGGAATGCGGTCACGCCCTGCGCGGCCAATTTCTTGGTAATACGATTCTGGAGATGTAGGGGGAGCGACATGCACCACCTTGCGTATCGAAGGCTTGTCGATGCCCATGCCAAAGGCCTTGGTTGCCACCAATACACGGAAGTTGTTCGCTGCGCCGCTAACAAAGTTTCTTTGAACTTCTGCCTTAACTACATTCCAATTGCGGGTTGCATTACCATTATCAAGCGCCCACGCTGGTGTGGCCTTTATTACATCAGTAGCAGTGAGCTGGTCTGATCTCCTTCGTAAAAGGAAAACAGCGAAGTCTTTCCATGGAGAATCACCACCAGCAAAAAAGCGAATATCAACCCAATCCAGCGCCCTCATGAGGTCTGCGGCCACAGAAAAAACGCCTATCGAAAGTCCTTTCTTAAATGGGCAGAACACCAGCACACCATCGGTCGGTGTGGTGTTCGCACCCAGAAAGCTACGGACAGCGTTTGCAACATCTTGTTCACGTCGACCAGGAAAGATGACTTGGGTACATTTCATTGAAATCTCGCGTCGATCAAGGTTAGCGGCTCTGATACATGCAGCAGGATCAGTGATGCCGAGTTCTCGAATCACATCAGACAACACCATGGTCGATGCGGTGCCTGTCAAGGCAACCAGAGGTGCATTGGCGGCGAACCTTGCTGTACGTTCTCGCGCAATTCGACCCAGGCTCAAATAGGCAGGCCGAAACTCATGACCCCACTCGCTGACACAGTGGCACTCATCAATCACAACCTGACTGATGTCGCCTTGCCACAATGCCCTGTTATTCAATGCCGCGATAAATGCCCGAGTCAAAAATCGCTCTGGTGACACCAGCAAAAAGCGAATGCCTGAAGTAGCGGCAGCATTGAGGGCAGCATTTCTTTGGAGGAAAGCCAACGCACTTGAGATGCACTGCACATGCCCAATGCCAGCCTCAAGAAGTCGCTCCGTCTGGTCTTGCAGCAATGACTTGAGTGGCCCGACATACAGCGTCATTCCAGGCAGCAACAGGCCAGCGAGCATGTACGGCAGGCTCTTGCCTGCGCCGGTCGGCAACAATCCAACAACATCTTTACCCACCAGGATGCGCTTTGCGATGTCTGCCTGATCAGAGTGGCCTACTGCATCACGTCTGAAGCCATCTTTGCGAAACAAATCCTGAACCAAGCTGTCTAAATGGGCTTCATCAGGTACGGATGGCATAAACCGTGGGCTTGCCGAACCCACCCCAATACGGCGGGCAGTCCATACCATCGAGCGACAGGCAGGGCGTGACCATGCCACCGCTGATTTTGAAATTGCAGTTGGTAGGCTGGGGTCAATGATGGAAATGTCCACCACCAAGTCAGGCTGGTTGGAACCTGACGACAGTATGCGTACTGGCTGCAAAACTCCATACAAGGCAGACAAGCGCGAGAGTGTGCTGTCCAAGTCAGACAAGGCCAGTTCACCAACAGTCTTGAGGTCATGCTCTGGCACACGGGTGATCAGTTTGAGTCTCAAATTGCCGGTGCCAGTCGGTAAAGGCTCAATGTTCCAGCCACATTCGACTTTCGCTCTCTGTGCCAACGCCTGCTCTACGCTCCACGAAGGTAGTGTCCAAAGACCACGTTCCAAAAGAGACAAGGCAAGCTCAATGACCAAACGCTGAGAGCCGGATGGTTCATCAAACACCCTGTCACTGGGTTCAAGATGCCAACGATGACATGCCAGGTAGTTGCGTGCATTGGCTTGATGTGAGGATCCGTCGAGTTGCGCCTTGGGTGAAAAAAATCCACTCCAAATGTCGGAGTCGGCCAAAAATGACGGCAAGGCGGAGATGCAAGAATATTGAACCATGATGGGAGTCGTTCTCAATTTAAATCTAATTAAACTTTCCCACTATTTTGGTTAGGTTATTTTTAGAAACTGCACTTTAGACATTCAGCTTCTTTTTAAGATCTCCTGAATCCGTGACTTCAAACTGAAATTTCGGTGTTTTTCTATTGCAGATCAAAAATTTATGGAGGCTGAATCTTTCACCCATTGGGTGCGTGTAGCTATTTGAAGTAAGTTGTTAATCTTAAAGGTAAGACAAGCTATTTTGCTAGTTGAACTCACGGATTCATGGATCTATCTTGTTGATTTTTAATAATAATATAGAAAAGTTGTGATTACGTCAAGTCATTGTTTTTGCTTAAAAAATCTTCGAGTTTCTAAAGTGGAGTTTAGAAAAAGTCCTGTAGCTTTGGTATTCATTCAATACCCCCATTCTTCATGCCGAACCGGTAGCCGATTCAGTTCATCACGGTAAAACTGCCACTTGGGCATGAATTGCGTCATCAGCGCTACAAACCGTCTGTTGTGGGTGGGTTCCAGCAGATGCGTGAGTTCATGCACCACAATGTATTCCAGACACTCTGGTGGTTTTTTGGCCAGTTCCAGATTGATGAGGATATGCTGACTTGCAGGGGTGCAACTGCCCCATCTGGTTTTCATCTTGCGAACGGTCAATGAAGGGACAGCTACACCAATATGCGGTGCCCATTTGTCAAACAAGGCCAGTGTTTTTGCCTTGAGCTGATCGCGGTACCACGCATCGAGCACATCGCGTTTTTTGGCATCGTCAGCACTTGAGCGAACCTGCAACACCAACACGCTGTGTTCAAGGGTCACTTGCGGTGGTGCGTCGTGTTCCATCACCTTGAGCAAGTAGCGTTTGCCCCAAACATCATGGCTTTCGCGGTCAAGGTACTCTCTGGGTGATTCTCTGGCCTGGCTGCGCAATTTGTCTTGCTGCTGCCTGATCCAGGCCAGCTTTGAAATGGCAAACACGCGGACGGTGTCCAGGTCGATGTGCAGCGGTGCGGCAATGCGCACACGCCCCAAAGGCGGATGAACACTCAAATGTATGTTTTTTATTGACTTTTTTACCACCTCGACAGCCATGTCACCCAAGTGGATGTGCTGCACCATCAGTACTCGCCTTGCTGCACAACGATGAGAAAAATGGGTTCAACAAGATCAAAGTTCTGTACCGCATCAAAAATCGCCCTGCGGATGATCTGTTCGCGTGCCAGAACGCCTCGCCAGCCGTCAGGACGGTTCGTCTTGATGGCAGCATCGACACGCATGGCCAATTCCAGCGCATGGTCATAAGGGACATTGCCAACCGAGGCCGGTTGCTGCCAGACACCCACGGTGGGGGATTGGGGCAGCAGCTTTTGAAGGTTGTTGTACAGCGCACGCATGATTTTGCTGCGCACATTGTTTTCAATGGTCTCGGCCACTGACGAGCGGTCACCTTTGATGCCATCGGGCAATTGGTTGATGGCATCGGCAATGCCGCTTTGAACCACCAGCGCCAGCAGCGGCATGTCGTCAAACGGCGAAATTTTGCGCGGCTCGTCGGCCTGAATATAGGTGTCAATCAGGTGACGCATGTCGGCTTCATACGCTTTGAGGTCGATGGTTTCACCACTGGCTTTTCGGATGATTTCGCGCAGTTTGACCG
>CAIXMC010000154.1 GCA_903920405.1 uncultured beta proteobacterium | reverse complement strand
GGGCGCACTGCGTCGTTACAAATCGCTTATGTGGCATGGCCACACCGCGCGATTTGCGCCTAGCATTGCCTCCCAACTCTGACGGCCAAATGGGGAACTTATTACTGACCACATCCTTAGCCCAGACTACGCCGACCTGGCGCTCATTGATCTGGCAGAACGTACAGAATTAACAGCCATTTTGACGATTGATGTGCATGATTTTTCTCTCTACCGCATCAAGGGTCGCAGGTGTTTTGAGTTGGTGAGCTGGCATTGAAAATTGATTTTCCCAAAGATTTGCCCGTCAGCGCCCGACGTGACGAGATCATGGCGGCTATTGCTGCGCACCAGGTTGTCATCGTCTGCGGTGAAACCGGCTCAGGCAAAACCACCCAGTTGCCCAAAATGGCGCTCGCCATGGGGCGCGGTCGGCTCAACTACCCCTTGACCAACCCCGACGGTACAAAGGCCAAGCCGGGAAAACTCATCGGACACACCCAGCCTCGCCGCATTGCGGCTTCGAGCGTTTCCAAACGCATTGCCCAGGAACTCGACACCACGCCCGGCGATGTGGTCGGCTACAAAGTGCGTTTTCAGGACAGACTGGGCAAAGAGGCTTCCATCAAATTGATGACGGACGGCATTTTGTTGGCCGAAACGCAAACCGACCCGCTGCTCAAAGCCTACGACACCCTCATCATTGACGAAGCTCACGAGCGGTCTTTGAACATTGATTTTTTGCTGGGCTATTTGAAGCAGATATTGCCACGTCGCCCTGATTTGAAGGTGATTGTGACTTCGGCCACCATTGATGCCAATCGCTTTGCCGAGCACTTTGCGCATCACATGCAACCCGCTCCCATCATCACGGTCAGTGGGCGCATGTTTCCGGTTGAGCAGCGCTATCGCCCTTTTGAAGAAGCGCGCGACTATGACCTGAACAACGCCATTGCCGATGCGGTGGATGAACTGTGGCGCGATGTTCACAACAGTGGCGATATTCTGGTTTTTCTGCCCGGCGAGCGAGAAATCCGCGATGCCGCTGATCATTTGCGAGGCCATTTAAGTCACCAGGCGGTTTTTCGCAATGCTGAAGTATTGCCCCTGTTTGCCCGATTAAGCCAAGCCGAACAAGACCGAATTTTTGAGTCACACAGCAACCGGCGCATTGTTCTGACTACCAATGTGGCAGAAACTTCGCTCACCGTTCCAGGCATCAAATACGTCATCGACGCAGGCACAGCGCGCACGAAGCGCTACAGTTTCAGAAGTAAAGTAGAGCAATTGCTGATTGAGGCCATCAGCCAGGCCGCTGCCAACCAGCGCGCAGGCCGATGCGGTCGGGTGGCCAACGGCATCTGTATTCGGCTGTATGACGAAGCCGATTTCAACGGTCGCACGCCCTTCACCGACCCCGAAATCGTCCGCAGTTCACTCGCCGGTGTCATTTTGCGAATGAAGTCGCTCCACTTAGGCAGCGTGGAAGACTTCCCGTTTCTCGAAAAACCATCAGGCCGCGCCATCGCCGACGGCTACCAATTGCTCAATGAACTCGGCGCTGTGAACGATGCCAACGACCTGACCACCATAGGCCACGAACTCGCCAAACTGCCGCTTGACCCGCGCGTCGGACGAATGATTCTGGAGGCGCGCTCACGTCAGGCCTTGGATGAAGTGCTGGTGATAGCCAGTGCTTTGAGCGTTCAGGATGTCAGAGACCGCCCCCTGCAAGCCCAACAACAAGCCGACCAGGCACACGCCAAATTTGACGATGAAAAAAGTGAATTCAGCGGGTATCTGCGCTTGTGGAAATGGCTAGAGTCAAGCCGAGGGGGTGAGGGGCAACACCGACTGAGCCACCGCCAACACGAACAACTGCTGCGTCAAAATTTCATTAGTCTGCGCCGTGTGCGCGAATGGCGAGACATTCACAGCCAACTGCTCACCGTGGTGACCGAGCATCAATGGCGCATCAACACCACGCCGGCCAGTTACGAACAACTGCACATCTCGATGCTGGCAGGCTTGCTGGGCAATATTGGCTGCAAATTGGAAACCGATGGCGCAAGCGGCGAATACCTGGGCGCTCGCAGCATCAAGTTTTATCCCCACCCGGGCGCACACTTGGTCAAGAAGCCGGGCAAATGGATCGTGGCGGCCGAACTGGTCGAGACCACACGCCTGTTTGGCCGAGGTCTTGCCGCCATCGAACCCCAGTGGATTGAGCAAGTCGGCGGGCATCTGTTAAAGAAACAACTCCTTGATCCGCATTGGGAAAAGAAAGCAGCCGAAGTGAACGCCCTAGAGCGCGCCACACTGTATGGCATCGTTGTCTATAGCGGGCGACGGGTGAATTACAGCCGCGTGGACCCGGTCAGTGCGCGTGAAATTTTTATCCGCGAAGCCTTGGTCGGTGCGCAGTGGGACACCAAACTTCCTTTTTTGGCAGCCAACCAAAAGCTCATCCAACAGGTAGAAGACCTGGAACACAAAGCAAGAAGGCAGGATGTGCTGGTCGATGATGAACTGATCTATGCGTTTTATGACCAACAATTGCCCGCCGACGTGTGCAGTGGTTTCACGTTCGAAGCCTGGTACCGCGAAGCCGTTCGCATCAACCCCAAGCTGCTGCTATTGACCCGTGAAGAGTTGATGCGCCACGAAGCCGCAGGCATTACCAGCCAGACTTTCCCCAAAATCATCCGACTCGGTGGTATCGATTGCACCGCCACCTACCTGCACGAGCCAGGCCACGCCAAAGACGGACTGACCGTGACCGTCCCTATTTTTGTGCTAAACCAGGTCAATGAAGAACGCTGCGAATGGCTGGTGCCGGGCATGTTGAAAGACAAAATCCAGGCACTCCTGAAAACCCTGCACCAACGACCACGTTCCCGACTGGTGCCCTTGCCCGAATCCGCCAGCACCATGGCCACCCAGCTCAACGAACCTGCGCTATTTGGTCATGGTTCGCTCGTCGATGCGCTACTGAAACTGGTGCGATTGGCAACCACCGTCGATGTGGTGCGTGCCGACATCAAGGCCGACATGCTCAGTCCGCACTTCTTTATGAACTTCAGAGTGGAAGATGAACATGGCCGCCAACTGGGAACAGGGCGAAATTTGGGTGCATTGAAGGCCGAACTGGGCACACAGGCCAGAGGGGCATTTCAGGCACTGGCAGCGTTAAAGCTGGGGCGGTCGGATTCTTACAAGGAAAAACAGGCTGTAACGCACGTCCATCATGCGTTGGTAGCTACTAAAAATGTAGCATTTGACCTGACAACAGGTTCTGTCCAATCAACTACTCAGCGGCTACAAAAAAATACACCAAATCGGCCTGTAACGCCCGTGGATACTGCACAGTCAGCTATTAAAAATGAAGCAAATGCAACCCTTCGCCACACCGCCTGGACTTTTGGAGACTTGCCCGAACTGCTGGAAATTCAAAAAGGCGCCATGACCCTGATAGGCTACCCGGCGCTGATTGACGCAGGCGACGCTGTCACGATAGAAGTCTTCGATGAACCCAACGCAGCAGCCGCCAAACACCGCACGGGTCTGCGCCGACTCTTTGCCCTGCACATCAAAGACACCCTCAAACACCTTGAAAAAAACATCCCCGACCTGCAAAAAATGGCCGTCCTCTATATGCAGATTGGCAAAGACAGCAGCGGCGGCGGCACACTGGAAGAACTGCGAGATCAAATCATCACACTGGCATTGAACCGTGCCTTTTTGCAAGAACCCTTGCCCACCGATGAATTTGCCTTTAAGCGTCGGGCAGATGAAGGGCGAATGAGAATCACCTTGATTGCGACTGAAATTGCCCGCCTGACATTGACTATTTTGAATGAATATGCTGCCGTCATTCGCAAAATAAAAGATACCAAAAATGCCCCTGATGCCGTGGCAGATATAACCCAACAACTAGGTCGGTTAATGCCTAAAACCTTTTTGAATATCACACCATGGACTGCATTGCAGCAGTTTCCCCGCTACCTGAAAGCCATGGTTTTAAGATTGGATAAATACCGTACCGATTCTGAGCGTGATGCCTTGCGATTATCTGAACTGCGGCTTTTGGAACAGAGGTATTGGCGCTGTGTGGCTGAACGTCATGGGGTTTTGGATGATCGCTTGCAGGAATTTCGGTGGTTGCTGGAGGAACTGCGGGTGAGTTTTTTTGCACAGGAATTAAGAACACCGCAGCCGGTGAGCGTGAAACGGCTTGAAAAGGCTTGGGGGCAGATGGGGTGATGGGTGGCTTTTTGCTGCGAAATTTGTAGCTGGTTGCGCTTGCTGGATGGGCGTTTGGGGCGTATTTTGTGTTTGAAAACTAGAGGTGAGTGTTGTAGTTGTATCGTTCCCATGTTCCTGCGTGGGAACGTGGTTTCCATTGATTGCATGTGTGGTTATCATGGACATTTTGACATCGCTGTGATTGATGCGTGTACACGATTAAATCTTTGCATCAATGCTGATCGCTATGGTTAAAAAACAAATATTATATTTGTAGGCATTTTTTTCTCTATAACTATTTTTGTACTTTGAGACATAAGAATCATCAGACTGTGAAATCTATATGATGCAATACCACGAAATTTCCACCACTTTTCAAACCAAAAATAATATTGTCGTCAAGGCAGGTGATGCTCTTACGGAATTGAAGTATTTGCCCGATAAATAATTCAAGCTCATTGTTTCATCTCCACCTTATAACATTGGCAAAGAATATGAAAAGCAAATAGCGCTTAATCACTATCTGGAATGGCAATAAGAGATTATCGTTGAACTTTGCCGTGTTGTTGCAAATGATGGAAGCATTGTTTGGCAAGTCGGCAATTTTGTGGATGCCGGCGAAGTATTCCCATTGGACATACACTTTTACCCAATCTTCAAAGCAATGGGGATGCAGTTAAGAAATAGAATTGTCTGGCATTTTGACCACGGGCTACATGCTTCAAATGGCACTGGTTCAGTTGAATGGGATTTGAGGAAATTCTCATTGGACTTTATTGGAAATCAGTCATTGATTTCTATAAAATCAACAAGTTAGCAAAATCCAAGAATAGGTTTCTAATAAAGTCTATTAGAAGACGGTAGATGAATCAAAATAAGCGTTTAATATCAATCACAATGTTAAATCCACCGGCTTCCAGCCGGTCAGCTTCAAAAGGCCAGGTTCGAGTGAACTCAAACACTTGAATTACATTTCATAGTCAAAATACATGTCATAGAAAATCATGCCAATCATCTCCATGTTTTACGGAATCATCATCCGTTTATATCTGATCGACAACCAACAGCATCATCTTCCCCATATTCATGCCAAATACGCTGAGTTTGAGGCTTCCATTAGCATTGCAGACGGTGACATTCTTTCGGGTGACTTGCCTCGAAAACAATTTCGATTGGTGCAGGCATGGATAGAACTCCATCGCGATGAACTTGAGGCAGATTGGGAAATTGCCGTCAGTGGCGAAACTCCTTACAAAATCATTCCACTATGAGGTTGCCATGCACTGGGATGTAATAACCGTCAAGCCATTGCCAGACTTCAGAATATATGTTGAGATAGAAGATGGAAGTAAAGGCATTTTCGACCTGAAACCCTACCTTAACCACGGCGTTTTTCAAGAGCTTCACGATATTCATTATTTCAATCAGGTTGGCATTTTGTTTGGCGCAGTCACTTGGCCTCATGATCAGGATATTGCCCCTGAAACTATTCTGTCTGAAATGCGCGCAGTTGAATAAAGCCAGCCTAAGCCATTGTTGCAGCCGACTTGAGGCTAGTCTAGACAGATGCAAGTCAGCAAGCGTAGCCTGGATAGACTGAACCACCGCCAACACGGCTTCCCACTTAAGGCGGGACAGAGATGAAATCAGATGCCTGCGCTTGTTACGGCTAATCAGCCAAATGT
>CAIXMC010000153.1 GCA_903920405.1 uncultured beta proteobacterium | reverse complement strand
ACTTCAAAACCATCCTTGTCTTTGGGGTCATAGCGCAGAAAGTTGCTTTCCAACAATTGAGACAACTCCGGCTTGGCCTCGTGTTTCTTCCAGCCAGCCCCTAGTTGCTTGATGAACTCTGGGTGGATTTCCTGATAGGTTGAAGGCTTTTTCTTCAGGAAGTCGGATAACCAGTCGATGGCGGAGCGCTCATCAGAGATAAACATCTCCATTTGAGGTGCTTTGGCGGTTTGCATTCGCTTCTTGTCGTATTCGCTGACCTGATCGGGCAGAAAAACCATGCCGTCCCGTGCATCAAAATGCTGTGACAGACCTGCCTGAAATTCCTGGCTGGAGAGTGGTACTGGCAAACTGTGCCGGACGAACCAGGCCACCAGTCGGTCAAAAAGAATACGTGGATCGCGCTCGGCGACAAACTCAAGCTGTCCCTCCTTGAGTTTGACCGTTGGCAGGTATTTCAGGTGTGTACGAACAAAATCCCAAGCGGATTCTTCATTGCCGCCTGATTTGGCGAAACGTTCTTCCAAGCCACCATTGGGTTTGTAGGCGGAGATAACGAGATCTTGCTTTACCGATGTGGTGTTTGTTACGGCGTTGAAACTGCCTTGCAGTTTATCAAGTGCAGATACGTTCGCAATAACAAAACCAGCCTCTTGTAAGGCGGTTCGGATTCCATTCCAAACGGCAGCCTGGGTATTCGAAAATACAACCGTCATCCAATGTCCCTGTTTAAGGACACGGTAATACTCGGAAAAACAGGATTTCATTAACCGGTTGTATTCATATAGGTCTTTTTGTTGGCTGTCACTCATGATTGCTTCATGCTTTTGGTGAGTAAACACGCGATGAAAAGCTTCAACCAGAAAATTCAGTTCTGAATATGCGAGGTTATCGCCAAAAGGCGGGTCGGTAAAAATATAGTCGATGCTGCTGTTGGGCAGATGAAGACGGGCAGCCGTGCCAGTAGAAATCATGCCCGTAGGGCCAGCATCCTGCTGGCCAAGCCCGTTCGTAGGGCCAGCATCCTGCTGGCCAAGCCCGTTCGTAGGGCCAGCATCTTGCTGGCCAAGCCCGTTCGTAGGGCCAGCATCTTGCTGGCCAAGCCCGTTCGTAGGGCCAGCATCTTGCTGGCCAAGTTGGTCAAGCCTGCTGGAAGCAGTCTCTACGGCAAATGCTTTGATGAGACGGTTTAGTTTGCCACCAAGGTTGTATCGAGGGCTGCATTCAGAATGTTGTGAAGCGACGTAATAAACGCCAGTTAATTGGCGATTCACTTGAGAGCCACCTGGGCGGCCTTGTTGAATTGGTTGGTACCGATTCAAAACCGACAAGCCGGTAATCGCCTGCTCGACCATATACAACAAAAAAGCACGAATACGTGGGTTAGGGTTCGCATTGGCTTTTTCCCACAGCTTCCCAATGGCTTGTGCAGCACGCGGAAGGAAAAGATGATGAACATGTGAAAACGATGCCGACCCTGCACGCCATTTGTCGCCCCATTTCTGCTGGTCTTTTGGGGCGTGCATCATTCTGTTGGACGGAAATGCGGCAGGAAAATTCAGTGCTTCAATTTTTTCCAAGGTTTCAATATCCCATTGATCTGGTTTTTTTTCGTATCGATGACCATCAACCTTGTAACAAATAAGACTAGGAACCCGCTTTGTCTGTTTTATAGTTGTTTTTAATACGGGATCAACCACTGATAGATGGCATTTGCCCAACATTTTTTTAGTAAGTACTGAACCACAGTGTGGACAGGCAAATGATTCTTGCACTCGTTTGCTTTCTTCATCAAATGCCTCGTCCATAAAATTGATTTCACCGGTGCATGCTGGGCAACTGTAGATTTCGCTCCATACAGTGTATTCAATCCTGCCCAGTAGAGCCGGCTTCCAGCCGGCTTCTCTCACAAAATCTCCAACAGCAAACCACAAATATTCCTCTGGTGACTTGGATAATTTGGCTTGCACGGGGTTATTGGCGATGTACTGAAGCGTAAAACCATATTCAGCTTCATCACGAATAATTCGATCAAATGTTTCTGTCTGCCAGACCGGTAAACCGGTTGTGTTCTCTTGCTGGTTAATGCGATTGGCACTGAAACTCTTGATACTGTGCATCAGTTCCGACAAGTCCCAATACAGATCAGCATTGACAGTGGCACGGGTATCTTGACCACCTTGCTTTTGCAACGGCTTGATGACAGCATGCACATGATCTGGCATGACGACAGCAGCGATGAAATTTAGCCTCTTGCCATTAAAAAATTGCAAGGCATCCAACACGATGCGCCTTGATTCCGGCGTGAGAATTCGCCTTTGGTGGGTGTTGAAGGTTAGAAAATAAAAAGCGCCTGGTAATTGCCAGTGGGGGAGATGGTCTTGTCTCTGTGTGAAGGAGGTAATGCCTTTTGCTGCGGGATGGTCGGTTATTGGCTGGCTGGAAGCCAGCCCTACGGAAACCCGTTCTACGCGCATTGGCTGGCTGGAAGCCAGCCCTACGGAAACCCGTTCTACGCGCATTGGCTGGCTGGAAGCCAGCCCTACGTTTGTGAAACCAGTGAGGTTCAGGAGACGACGAGAAGTTGGCTCTACATGAAGAGTTTCATACATCCACCCAAGTTCTTCATCCACTTCTTTGAGTAGTTGCTTACCGGCCTTACCAAAGGCCTCCACGTCGAACGGCAGGTTGTAGTTGGCTGCGATGAACGTTGCCGCAGGCGACAGATCGTTAAGGATGACGCGCCTAGCACCCCACTGTGGCGCTGCCTTGTCTTGCTTTTTCCACTCGGTTTCTAACTCATGACGATAGGCAGATGGGGCTGATCCACACCACTGTGCGGCTACGCCTGTCATCCCTGAACCACAAAATCCGTCCAGCACGATGTCGCCGGGTTCGGTGTAGTGCAGGATGGATGGCACGATGGCCAGATGCGGCACCTTGGTGTGATACGAGTGCGCCTTGTAGAGCGGGTCCGTTTTGCCAACCGATACGTCAATCGTCTGCGGTTCGCGGCTGTACTGCACGCTCGGGTTATATGGCTTGCCGTAATGCTTGATGAAGTCCTCAATAAAGGGATTCGGGCAAGCGGTGTAGTAAGGCGGATCAGACAGTGCCAATATGTCCTCATCCTTGCCAATGGGAAATCCTTCAATCTTGCGAAAGTCAGTGTCTTTCAGCTTTTCGCGAAGAATCGCCAAGTAGTGTTCTCGCCGCTCCAACTCACTGGCAAAGGTTTGACCAAGGCATTGCACTGGCCCAGTTGAGACAGCGGCTTGGTCATGCAGTAAGTCATTCATATTGATCGTTCCTATTGATGTTCATGATCTAAGCCAGCATGCCAGCGCAGTGTTAAAAAAAATTGGTAAAAAATGCCTCTAGCCCTTATGCAGTATGCGTTCATAGCTATATTTTTAGTAGTATTCTTCATGGATTGACAAAGGTTT
>CAIXMC010000152.1 GCA_903920405.1 uncultured beta proteobacterium | reverse complement strand
GTAACGCCATGCAAAACGCAAAGAAATTGTTTGCGGATCGGTTACGTGACGCGATGGCAGCCGCTGGGTATGAATCCAAGCCGGCGGTATTGGAGCGCGAGTTCAATACGCGCTACTGGGGCAAACCGATGACGCTTCACGGTGTGCGCCGCTGGCTACGCGGCGAAACTTTTCCGACACACGAAAAGATATTGGTGCTGGCCGAGTGGTTGTCGGTGTCGCCACAACAGCTTGGCTTTGGCGATGAAATTCAGCGCAAAGTGGAACAACGACGTGCCCGTTGGGACAGTGGCATTGGCTACCAGGATCGGGATATTTTCGAAGCCTTCCTGAAACTCCCCGCCCCCCAGCGCAAATTGGTTCGCGAGGTCATTTTGACGTTTGCCAAGGTGCATTCATCGGGCGATGAGCCTGAGGTCAAGACCATCAGAGTACCCACCCAATAGGCCTCTGAGGGATGCGGGTATGGCAAATGGTGCATTTATTTTTGCTTTGCCAACCCGAGAAAAAAACTCATGGAATATCACGAAATTCGGCTCTAACGCTTGTCAGCACTGCATAGTGCGCTATGTTTTTTAGAGTAGAAAGGGTGGAGAGATGGTGTGCAACATCCAACCCCACAGATTCCCGTGATTGGCCGTGATGATGAAATTCGCCGTGCCATTCAAGTTTTGCAGCGCCGCACTAAAAACAATCCCGTGTTGATTGGCGAACCTGGTGTTGGCAAAACTGCCATTGTGGAAGGATTGGCGCAACGCATTGTGACGGGTGAAGTACCTGATTCACTCAAGGGCAAACGGGTGCTGGCGCTGGACTTGGCCTCGCTGTTGGCAGGCGCGAAGTTTCGGGGCGAATTTGAAGAGCGTTTGAAAAATGTGCTCAAGGATTTGGCAAAGGATGAAGGTCAGACCATTGTTTTTATTGACGAACTGCATACGATGGTGGGAGCAGGCAAGGCAGAGGGTGCGATGGATGCCGGCAATATGCTCAAACCTGCCCTAGCGCGAGGTGAACTGCACTGCGTGGGGGCGACAACGCTCGATGAATACCGAAAATACATTGAGAAAGATGCTGCCCTGGAACGACGTTTTCAAAAAATATTGGTAGGTGAACCTTCGGTAGAAGCCACTATCGCCATTTTGCGAGGATTGAAAGAGCGTTATGAAAAACACCATAACGTCGATATTACAGACCCCGCCATTGTGGCTGCCGCCGAGTTATCTCATCGTTACATTACCGACCGCTTTTTACCTGACAAGGCCATTGATTTGATTGATGAAGCTGCTTCAAAAATCAAAATTGAAATGGATTCCAAACCCGAGGTCATGGATAAATTGGATCGTCGGCTGATTCAATTGCAAATTGAGCGCGAGGCTGTTAAAAAGGAAAAAGACGAGGCCTCGCTCAAACGATTGGAGTTAATCAATGAAGAAATTACATCATTGCAAAAAGAAATAGCCAATCTGGATGAAATCTGGAAATCAGAAAAAGCCAGCGCACAAGGCAGTGGGGATTTGCGTGAACAAATTGACAAAATTAAATTTCAAATTCAGGAATTAACCCGCAAGGGCGACTTCAACAAATTGGCTGAATTGCAATATGGCAAGCTGCCAGCACTTGAAAAGCGCCTGAAAGAAGCACAGGCTATAGAAGCCGGTGAAGGTGCTGCCCCTCGTTTGCTGCGCACACAAGTGGGCGCTGAAGAAATTGCCGAGGTAGTGAGCCGTTCTACCGGCATTCCGGTCTCCAAAATGATGCAGGGCGAGCGCGACAAACTGCTGTTGATGGAAAGTCATCTGCATCAGCGTGTGGTGGGGCAAAACGAAGCCATTGGGGCGGTGACCAATGCCATTCGCCGTTCACGATCTGGTCTGTCTGACCCCAACCGCCCAACCGGTTCATTTTTATTCCTTGGCCCCACAGGTGTTGGCAAGACTGAACTGTGCAAAGCGCTGGCGGGCTTTTTGTTTGACAGCGAAGACCATCTTGTGCGCATGGACATGAGCGAGTTTATGGAAAAACATTCTGTCGCCCGTCTGATTGGTGCGCCCCCGGGTTACGTAGGCTACGAAGAAGGAGGCCATTTGACAGAAGCGGTTCGCCGCAAACCTTACAGCGTGCTGCTGCTCGATGAAATTGAAAAAGCCCATACGGATGTGTTTAATGTGCTGCTGCAAGTGTTGGACGATGGTCGTTTGACTGACGGTCAGGGGCGCACGGTGGATTTCAAAAACACGGTGATTGTGATGACTAGCAATGTGGGGTCACAGTTGATTCAAAACATGGTCGGCCAGGATGTAGAAGATATTCAAGATGCCGTGATAGCTGAGCTTAAAAACCATTTCCGCCCTGAGTTTTTGAACCGCGTTGACGAAACCGTGGTGTTTCATGCATTGGATGCGTCGCACATTGCCGATATCGCCAAAATTCAACTCTCAGTGCTCAAAGCACGCTTGGCGCATATGGAGCTGAATCTGGAGATCAGCGATAAAGCCATAGCCGAACTGGCCAGGGTGGGTTTTGACCCTCTGTTTGGTGCCCGTCCACTGAAACGCGCCATTGTGCAACGCATTGAAAACCCACTTTCCAAATTGTTGCTAGAAGGCAAGTTTTTGCCCAAGAGCACCATTACCGTTAGCGTGGATCCCATTCGCTCACCCGGTCAATTCAGTTTTGCGTGATGCGCGCCTTAGGATCAGACCTCCCCGGAATGGCAACGGAACATGGCTGAAATTTGGACAGATTTTGGGGCTTCCTACTTAAGGGATGTCCCACTTATTGTTGCTCCAAAAACACATCGCAACTGATTGATTTTTTGACAAGTTGCCATGATTTTTGGGAGTAATAATAAGTGGTGCATACCTAACCGATGTTTAACATCACCCAAAAAACACTTTTACAAATCAACGACTTGCGTTGATTCAGTTTTTGTAGTGGTTGATTTGCTCGTTAGTTCAAGTCAAAATACCAGTATTTTGGTTCTGCCAAGCATGTTATTGATGCCTAGAGTTTGGTAAATCCGCATCAACTCCGGCTCTGCGTT
>CAIXMC010000151.1 GCA_903920405.1 uncultured beta proteobacterium | reverse complement strand
GCGCGGTGTGGCCATGCCACATAAGCGATTTGTAACGACGCAGTGCGCCCAAATCTGACGAGCCAAATGGGGAACTTATTACTGACCACATCCTTAGCCTGCCATCGGTATGTGTCCCCGCTGCTTCACATCACTCTGTCTTCGCAGGAATGACTGCATTTTGCTTTTTAGAGTCTCAATGGTTACCTACTTCTGACCATCATTTATTTTATGATGGATGAATTTTAACTTCCTGTCTTTATATTACTTTGATTTTAAATAATATAATTATAATAGATAAGCATGACACCAACCTGTGTATAAGTTAAATTTTATATTATAAATCAATCATTTATCATTACTTAACAACAGTGGACAGGTCTGCTTTTCTGGTGTTATGTTTATGTGAATAAGGCCTGGTTTTTAAATGATCTGTGGATAACTGTCATGTTGTTCAAAACTTTTCCACAGTGTTGTTAATGGAATTTTGACCTTCAGATGGGGTGGTGTCGCTTAAACTCTACCGCTTACCTTCATTAATTTATATTTTCAAAATCAAAGAAATCACCTTAAATGGTGACTGCGAACAATACATTGTCATGACTAAGTCATTGAACAGCTACCGCAAGTTTTGGGCTGCGCGTTTTGGCATCGCCCCTTTTTTACCCATGAGTCGTCTTGAGATGGACACTTTGGGCTGGGATAGTTGCGACGTTGTGTTGGTCACGGGAGATGCCTACATCGATCACCCCAGTTTTGGTATGGCGGTGATTGGTCGTGTGTTGGAAGCGCAAGGTTTCAGGGTGGGCATCATCGCCCAGCCCGACTGGCACAGCGCTGAACCCTTTAAATGTTTAGGGAAACCCAATCTATTTTGGGGGGTGACAGCAGGCAATATGGACAGCATGATCAACCGCTATACGGCAGATCGCAAAATCCGCACCGATGATGCCTACACCCCAGGTAACATTGCGGGTAAACGTCCTGACCGAGCTGCCCTTGTTTATAGCCAGCGCTGCCGCGAAGCTTTCAAAAACGTTCCTGTGGTGATCGGTGGCATTGAAGCCAGCCTGCGCCGTACAGCACACTACGATTATTGGAGCGATAAGGTGCGCCGCAGCATCGTAGTTGATGCCAAGTGCGACCTGCTGCTGTTTGGTAATGCCGAACGTGCCATTGTGGAAATTGCCCATCGTCTTGCCGCACGCGAACCCGTAGAACATATCACCAATGTGCGCGGCACTGCTTTTGTTCGCAGATCGGATGGTACGGCCTGGTTTGAATGGGACTCTACGCAAGTGGATGAACCAGGCCGCATCGAGCCGCACATCAACCCCTATCACACCACTAGTGAGCAAGCTGTCCATTGTCAAAACACTACACAATCAATAGCTACTTACCCTTATTCCATGCGCCTTACAGGTCAAAATGGCATTCAACTTTTGCCGCGTGATCAAACTGTTATTCGCTTGCCTGGTTACGAACAAGTCAAGTCTGACCCAGTGCTGTATGCCCATGCCAGTCGTGTGCTGCATCAGGAAACCAACCCTGGTAATGCCCGTGCATTGGTTCAAGCTCACGGTGAGGGTGTTACAGCCAAAGATGTCTGGATCAACCCGCCGCCAATCCCTTTGACCACTGCCGAGATGGATGACATTTTTGCCTTGCCCTACGCTCGCAGCCCACACCCTATCTATGCCGATAAGAATGGCAACTTTGATGCCGACACCAAAATTCCTGCATGGGAGATGATTCGCACCAGTGTCATTCTCATGCGCGGCTGCTTTGGTGGCTGCACTTTTTGTAGCATTACCGAGCACGAAGGTAAAATCATCCAAAATCGTTCAGCGGATTCAGTGATCCGTGAAATTGAAGAGATTCGCGACAAGGTCAAAGGTTTTACCGGCACCATTTCTGACCTTGGCGGCCCGACTGCCAATATGTACCGACTAGGCTGCAAGAGTGTTGATATTCAAACAGTTTGCCGAAAACCCAGTTGCGTCTTTCCTGTGGTTTGTAAAAATCTCATCACCGACCACACACCGCTTATCCAGATTTACCGCAGGGCAAGAACTCTTCCAGGCATCAAGAAAATACTCATTGGTTCAGGTGTTCGTTATGACTTGGCTGTGCTTCATACAGATTATGTGAAGGAACTGGTGCAACACCATGTGGGCGGTTATTTAAAAATTGCCCCTGAACATACAGAGCCTGGGCCACTATCCAAAATGATGAAGCCCGGCATGGGTAGTTATGAACAATTCAAGACATTATTTGACAAGTTTTCATTAGAAGCCGGTAAAACACAGTACTTGATTCCCTACTTTATCGCAGCCCATCCAGGCACCAGCGATTTGGACATGCTGAATTTGGCGTTGTGGCTCAAGAAAAACAGTTTTCGTCTTGATCAGGTACAAACTTTTTACCCCAGCCCTATGACCACTGCTACTGCCATGTACCACACCGGACGAAACCCCTTGCATAAACTGCATCGCCACATTGAAGGTGACGATGAAACCGTGGAGGTTGTGCGTGGCGACAAACGCAGACGTTTGCACAAGGCTTTTTTGCGTTACCACGATCCGAAAAACTGGCCTCTATTGCGTGAAGCCCTTCAAACGATGGGACGTGTTGATTTGATTGGTAACGGTAAACATCACTTAATACCTAGCCAAAATAAACCGTAACAATCCACCGTAACCTGTGCTACAAATCCACCTGCTGCAAAGAGCCTGCCTGGCCTGATTCGTATAAAAATAAACCCGTGCTGCGCACCATACCCAGGGTTTGGTTGGTGGCGGTATTGACTGAAAACGGGCTGGCGACATGCCCTAGGTACAGCGCCCCAACGCCATTTTGGGACAAACTGCTTAAAGTGTCTTGCCCGCTGGCATCCTTCTGCCACACACGCAACTGGCTATAAACCGCGTCGTTTTCGTCAATCCAGTGGTTGCCGTCTTGATCAAACTTTGCCAAGTCGGCAAAACCATTGCCACTGCGCGTTCCAAACAGTTCTGTGCCATCGTTAATGTGGCCATCGCTGTTTTTGTCAAGTGCCAGAAAACCACTGCCACCTGCCACAAAAGCAATGTTCTCTTGGTTGCCATCTGCATTGAGATCAAAAGAAAATTGGGTATTGGTGAGTTCTACGCTATTGCCTGCAAAATTAATGACGAGAGGGTCTTTGCGAACAGCATCGCCTGATCGAATCGATGTGCTGTTTTCTTCAACATAAACGCGGCTCATGTTAAGTTGCAGGGAAAAGTTAATCTGTTTGCCATCTGCCGTTTGCACCACACCTGACGCACTGACTTGAGTGGTTTCTGATTCTGCAACGCTCTCATGTGTATCAAGCTCCATACCCCAACCTGGCTGAGCTGGCTCGGTAGCGGCTACATTTGGTGCTGATACCTGCATACTTGGCTGAGCCTGAAGGGTTCGGGCATCAAACACCTTCACCGCCCGCCCTGTGATGGCTTCAATCATGTTCATCAAAAGGCGCAGACGTGGGTCAATTTGCACCGCATCATCCTTGGATGTGACTGAATCTGTTTTTCCAGAATGAACCAAAGGCTGCGCTGGCATAGTCACCCTGGCGCGTGCTGCAGATGACAATGACACACTGACACCTGCCATGGAATTCCGCCCTTCAAAATCCGGGCGCTGGTGACCAACCCAGGCACGCAGGGTGGTGTGGGAAGTGCGCAGCGACAAACTGGCGTGCTGGCTTTGCATGGCGATGGTGGATTGATCGATCTTCATGAGCCATATATCGGTCAAAATCCACTGGAAAATAAGCTCTTTTCAAACTTTAGCTTTCAGAAAATTGGCCGACCCCTGCTGTTTGGATTGTTTATTTTGACCATTCAGTTACCATTGCAGAGAACAACTCATTCACAAACAACCCACGAATATGCAAAATGGATCGCGTCTGGCGGCTGTAGATTTAGGTTCCAACAGCTTTCGCCTTGAAATTGGCAGAATTGAACAGGGTCAGTTTTACCGCACAGAGTACCTGAAGGAAACCGTTCGCCAAGGTGGTGGTTTGGATGAAAACCGTAATCTGACACCAGATGCCATGCAGCGTGGATGGGATTGTGTGGCACGGTTTGGAGAACGCCTGGCAGATTTTGCTGTAGACGAAGTGCGTGCCGTGGCAACGCAAACTCTGCGCGAAGCCCGCAATCGTGAAGACTTTCTGAACCCTGCTTGCAAGTTACTGGGGTTTCCCATCGATGTCATTTCCGGGCGTGAAGAAGCGCGTTTGATCTACCTGGGTGTTGCACAAGCCCTGCCGCCGGACAACGATCGCAGGTTGGTGATTGACATTGGCGGACGTTCGACGGAAATCATTGTGGGTAGCGCCATGCAGCCCAACTACATGGAGTCTTACCGCGTGGGCAGCATTGCCTGGTCATTGCGCTATTTTCCTGAAGGTCTGTTCACCAAACGATCGTTTCAAATGGCAGAAATTGCGGCCAAGGCGGTGTTTGATGAAGCGCTGACCTTTTGCACGCCAGACCAATGGGATACTGCATATGGCTCGGCAGGTACGGTCAATGCGGTAGGCGATGTCCTGGTGGCAGCCGGTTGGTCAGACGATGCCATCACCCTTGAAGGATTGAACTGGCTTCTTGAAAAATTAATAGCAGCACAAGGCACGGACCGCTTACGTTTAGCGGGCATGAAAGACGACCGAAAAGCCATCATCGGAGGTGGTGTGAGTATTTTGAGGGCACTTTTTGATCTTTTGGGCATTCGTAAACTTGAACAAGCCACCGGCGGCCTGCGTCATGGTTTGTTGTTTGAACTCATGGGCCACGGACAGCCACAGTCTGACTTGCGAATCCATTCAGTCGATCGTCTCGCAGCCAAGTTTTGCGCGGATGCCGTTCAGGGAGGGCGCGTCGGTCGGGTGGCCAATGCCTTGTTTGCTCAGCTCCATGAGAGTCATCCCCAGTACCCTCCCGGCAATTTGGAGAGGGTTGCGTTCAAATTGCGCTGGGCAGGTCAGTTGCACGAAATTGGAAGTCATATTTCGCACACCGACTACCACAAACATGGTGCTTATATTCTTGACAACGCTGATGCAATGGGTTTTGCGCTGAATGAACTTCACAAACTTAGCCTACTGGTTCTGGGGCATCGCGGCAAACTGCGCAAACTTGAAGCTGATTTTGGTGACGATGTTTTTGTGCAGCAATTGTTAGTGTTGCGCCTGGCGGTGGTTTTGTGCCATGCCCGCAGAGACCCCGACCTGACAGGTATCAGCCTGGCACACGATACCTACACACCGTGTGGTTTTGTGTTGACATGTCTGAACAGTTGGTCACAGTTGTACCCACAATCCGCTCACCTTTTACACGAAGAGTGTTTAGCGTGGCAAAAAACACCCTGTTCACTGACATTGGTCGATGCCTGATGAACGGTGGCCATCTTGTAGGGGTGCGATTCAAAGTGATGTGGAGGCGGCAATATTTCCCTGTCAAGCTGCACGAACTTGCGTGAGTTTTTTTGTGTAACAAATCGGCCTCTAGCGCCCGTCCTGCTTGCGTTGGTAGCTATTTTTTTGATAGTAAAAATAGACAACAATATTCGCATTCGCTAAACTCGTCTCCTTGTATGCGGCCAAGTTGGCTGCTCCACATCATTTTGAATCCCCGAACGCAGGCGGATTTGAGTTGAATATCCTCAAAACCAGCTCTACAGATGATGGCTTTTTGAATCAAATTCATCTGCGTTCGGGGAATCGCACCCACCTTGTAGGCCGTTGTCAGAATGCAGATGTTTTATCTGCGCCAGACCAACCAGCCAAAAGCTGTCAAAGACAAGAGCGAATAAAGCAGTCCCGGTAATGCAGCCGTTAGCCAGGGTGCCCAATTTTGCAGGTTTCCCACATAGCCCATCACATTGTTCAGTAAGAAAAAACTGATGCCTGCCATGATGCCCGTAAAAACATAAGTGGTGATGCTGCCCGATCGAAAGTGCAGATAAGCAAATGGCAAAGCCAACACCACCATCACCAGACAGCTTAAAGGGTAAAACACTTTTTTCCAGAATGCAATTTCATAGCGCTGCGCTGATTGACCATTGTTTTTCAAATGGTCAATGTATTCAAACAAATCAATCGTTCGCATACGTTCGGGCTTGAGTAAAGCGGTTGATACCATTTCAGCACTTAGGCGATTGGGCCACCGCAGCGTATCCAACCGAAGTTGGACAATTTGCCCGGCTTGGGTCTGAGTGGGCGGGAATTGGGTACGCTCTACCTGTTCCAACAGCCATGCGTTGTCTTCATTCATGCGGGCAGACTTGGCATACAGGGTGGAGATCAGGCCGCCTTGATTCTCAAATTCAAAAATCTGAATGTCACGCAAACTGCCATCTGATGCCATTTCGCCCACATTGACCATGAAGTGACTGATGGTTTGCTTCTCTTTGAGCCATGCCCCTGTTTGCCCCACGGTGATGCGCCCGGTGTAATGGGCTTTGAGCAGGCTTCCTGTGCGATCGGCCAAGGGCGAGAGGTAGTCTCCCAGCACAAACGTCAGCACAACAAAACCAAAACCCAGCAGCAGCAAGGTTTTAAGCGCCCGCCCAGGCCCTAGGCCACTGGTGCGCAAAATGGTGTATTCAGAACTTTGGGCCAGCCGCGCCATGACAAAAATAGTGCCTATCAACACGGTAATGGGCATCAGTTCATACAGGTGATTGGGAATGGTCAAGGCCACATAACTCAAGCCATGCATCAGGGTGTAACCGGCAGTAGAAAATGTGCTGACGGACTGAATTTCTTCCACCAGATCAAAAAAGAAAAAAAGTGCCAAAAAACCCAACGTCACAAACGCCACGGCGCTGATGACCTCGGTGTAAATCAGTTTGCGTATGGTTTTCATTGCTGACCCTATCCTAAGCGTACATCTTGCCAATGCCAGTTGTTATGAAGTTTGGCAAGCCAGATCAGCACACCCAGAAAAACACTCAAGTGCAGGCCGAAAATCCATTGCCACCAGGTGATTTTTTCTGTGGTAATCCAGTTGTTTCCCAAGCTAAGCAGGTTGTAATAAACGACAAAGGTAAACAAGGCAAAGACCATATTCAAACCTTGGCCTCGGCGAGGGCTGACACCAGATACCGCCAGACCCATCAGCACAAAGTTCACCGATGCCATGATTAAGCCAAAACGCCACGACAGCTCGGCCTTGTTGATGGGTGTGAGATGCTTGAATAAGGCTAAGGTAGAAAGGGAATTTGCCGGTACAAGATGGTCTGCTGTGGAGGCTGCAGTCCCCACTTTTAAGCCGTATTCTTCAAAGGCACTCATTTTGATTTCATTCGTACCCAAGGTTCTTTCCAGGCTTTGGCCGTGGCTGAGCATCAAAAATCGGCCATGGGGGAAATGAACCACACGCCCCTGACGTGCCGATGTGATGGTTTGTTTGCCGCGCTCTGTACTGACAATAAAAACATTGGAGCCTGATGACTGCCCCGTAGCATTTTTTTCAACAAAAAAGACCCTCGAACCATTGGCAGATTCTTGAAATTGCCCCGGCGCAACGCGATCCAGATCACCGCGTCTTTCAAACTGGTCTTTCATGTTTTCAATGCGAAAGTTGGTCCAAGGCAAGACCAACAGTGACAAGCCCGCCACCACAGCCAGCACCGGCCAGGCAAAGCGAAAAAGCGCAGGCAACATGGACAAAAGACCTCGCCCGCTGCACAGCCAGATGACCATTTCACTGTCTTTGTACATACGCGACACACTGGCAATGATGGCGATGAACAAGCTCATCGTCAGTAAAGTGGGCATGTAGGCCAAAACGGTGTAGCCCATCACCAGCATCACGTCTGCAGGGTCAAGACTGCCACCTGAAGCCAGTCCCAAAGTCCGAATCAAGGTCATGGTCATGACCACCGTGATCAGCACAATCACAACAGCACCAAAACTGCGCGATAACTCTTGTTGAATGGAAGAATGGAATAACATCGGCAGGGAAAAATTGAAAATAACAAGGTAAAAATTGCATTATGAACTTTGAATTGACTGCTATGGATGCCGATGGTGCAGCCCACCAACCCTGTGATGTCTTGCTGCTGCTACTGACATCCGACGTTAAACCCGCCCCAGGTGTGCTTTCTACTTTGGTAGAGCAAGCAGGTGGTGATTTGGAAAGCAAGGCCGGTAGTTTGCTGGATATGTACCGCCCCAACGGGTTGTCATGCAAACGCCTGGTGCTGGTTCAGGCTGCCAGCGGAAATGCCCATGATGTGCGAGAGGCTGTACATAAAGCCGTGACTTTGATAGCAACGGCTAAACCTCACAATATTATTTTATATTTTGAGAAAACCCCCAGTTCACAGGCGCTTCGGGTGGCACTCATCACACTGGCAGAGGCCAGCTACCGCTACACCACCACAAAAGGTGAAAAAACCGAAGGGCGTTCCCTTGAAAACGTCAAGGTGGCCATGCCTGACACCACAGCGCTCAATAAGGCATTTGATATTGCAGTGGCGGCCGTGCATGGCATTGAATTTGCCAAAGAATGGGCGAATCGGCCTGCCAACCATGCCACTCCAACGCTTTTGGCACAGGCAGCGCAATCGCTGGAAAAATTTCCAAACATCAAGTGCCAAGTACTGGATGCCAAAGCGGTCGCCAAGCTCAACATGGGTGCATTTTTGGCTGTGGCGCAGGGTTCTGCACAGCCTTTGCAGTTCATCGTGTTGCGTTACAACGTGCATGGTAAAGGTCGTCCACCGGTGGTGTTGGTGGGCAAGGGCATTACCTTTGACAGCGGGGGCATCTGCATCAAACCCTCGCCAGACATGGACGAGATGAAGTTTGACATGTCCGGTGCAGCCAGCGTTTTGGGCGTTTTTCATGCACTGGCCCTGTTGCAGCCTGACATCTCCGTAGTTGGTTTGATTCCGGCTTGCGAAAATTTGCCCAGCGGCCACGCCATCAAACCCGGCGATGTGGTGACCAGTATGAATGGTTTAACCATTGAAATTCTCAATACCGATGCCGAAGGACGACTGGTGTTGTGCGATGCCCTCGTGTATGCCCAGCGCTTCAAACCGCGTGCTGTGATAGACATTGCCACACTCACCGGGGCCTGCGTGATTGCTTTGGGCAAGGTGCGCAGTGGCTTGTTTTCCAACAACACCGAGCTGTCTGCAGCATTGCAGGCAGCCGGTGAATCATCGCAAGACCTGTGCTGGCCGATGCCACTGGATGAAGACTACGCTGAAGGCTTGAAATCAAACTTTGCTGATCTGGCCAATGTGGCGGGACGCCCAGGCGGTGTCATTACTGCGGCCAAATTTTTGCAGCGCTTTGCCGACAAATTTTCCTGGGCGCATCTTGATATTGCAGGTACGGCCTGGAAAAGTGGCGATTCCAAAGGCGCCACGGGTCGTCCTGTTGGCCTGCTGCTGGACTATTTGCTCTCGCAGGACACAAAGGCTTGATGGCCGTGCCTGACATTGTTTTTTATTCCAATGTGCAAGATCGACTGACCTACACCTGTCGGCTTTTGCGCAAGGTCATTCGGCAGGGTAACACCATTGGGGTCACAGGTTCTGTCGAAATGTTGTCTCAATTCGACCTTTATCTCTGGCGCTTCTTCGAGACCGATTTTGTGCCACACTGCATGTCAAACGCCCCTCCAAGGGTCTTGTCCAAAACCAAAATTGTGCTCAGTTCAACATTGGCATCCCTACCTTTCCAACAGAATGTTGTGAATTTGGGTGACGATGTTCCAGAAGGGTTTGATCAGTTTGAGCGTGTCATTGAAATTGTGGGGATGGATGACCATGACAAACACCTGGCTCGACTTCGCTGGAAGCGCTATGCTGCCCTTGGGTTCGTGCCCACAGCCCACAACACACAGACCACGCCATGACTGCGCCTGCACCACAAGGTTGTATTCCCACCCTGACCGAGGTAGTCGATCCGGCGCAACTGCTGCCAAAAACTGTTCAGACCTTGTCAGAATTCTTTCTACAACACTTGGATCCTGTTCTGGCGCAGTGCATTGAACAGGCCACAGATCGCGTCATACAAAACTTCATGACCCGTCATGTTGCCCTCCTTCGCGCCGAATTGCAAGAAGAATTAACCCTTGCCCTGCGTCAGGCGGTGCTGGGTGCGCTCAGTGAGCCAGCCCCCACAAACTCGCACCATCATTTGTCACTGGATGTGTCCAGTGCCGACACATCCAGTTCGGCATGATGCGTTTGACGCTATAATTTTAGTAGCTATCAACGCTTACTGCATAAGGGATGGAGTACTATTTTTCATATAATTTTCTGACAACTTTCTGACCTGATCCATCCTACTGCCATGCGATTTCTCACCTACAAAGATATCAATACCCGACGCGTCAAGTCCGCTTTTGCCAAAGTGCGTGCATTCATTGAAGCGGATGACTTTCGCTCGGCAGATGTCAAAAAACTCAATCCCAGTCACTATTGGCGTGCCAAATTGGACTACAGCAACCGCTTGCTACTGCAATTTGCACGCTGCGGCACTGAAACTGTGTGTCTGGCACTGGAGGTCATTGAAAACCATGCTTACAACCAGTCGCGGTTTTTACGCGGGGCTGTGATTGATGAATCCAAAATTGAAACTGAACCCACGCTGACCATGGACAGCACTGTGGCGACCACGCAGGATGTCGTTCCCATGCGCTGGCTTCATGCCACACGCAATGAATTTGAATTGCTTGATAAACCCCTTGTGTTTGATGATGCCCAGGAGTCTGTGCGCCGACTTGTCGCCCCCGTGGTGGTAGTCGGTTCAGCAGGGTCCGGCAAAACGGCAGTCACCCTGGCCAGACTGCGTGAGGCTGAAGGCGAGGTTTTGTATGTCACTCACTCGGCTTATCTGGCACAGTCGGCACGCGCCTTGTATGAAGCGCATGGTTTTGAAAATCCTGCTCAAGAGGCCAGCTTTTTAAGCTACCGTGAATTTGTTGAAACCCTGCATGTCCCCAAAGGCCGTGAGCTGACCTTTCCGGCTTTTGGGGGCTGGTTTGAACGCCATCGCCAGTCCTTGCGCAGTTCGCTCGGCGATATCGATGCCCACGCCCTGTTTGAAGAGTTTCGCGGTGTGATTGGTGCTAACGCTCAGGGACCTCTGGATTTGCCCAGTTATTTGGCATTGGGATCACGCCAGTCCTTGCTCAATGAACAGGCCAGAACCGCAGCACATGCCTTGTTTGAACGCTACCGGCAATGGCTCTCGGAGGCTCATTTGTATGACCTCAATCTGGTCGCGCATGAATGGATGCCGCTGGCAAAACCCACCTACGACTTTGTAGTCATTGACGAAGTGCAGGATTTGACCAATGTGCAATTGGCTTTGGTGCTGGCCTGCTTGAAAAAACCAGGGCAGTTTTTGCTGTGCGGAGACTCTAACCAGATTGTTCACCCCAACTTTTTCTCGTGGGCTGCGGTACGCACCCTGTTTTGGCATGGCTTGGCCGGTGAGGCCGCCCAGCGCCAAACGCTCTCTGTGTTGCAAGCCAACTTTCGCAACACCCGCACGGTGACCGAACTGGCCAACACCCTTCTCAAAATCAAGCAGGCACGTTTTGGATCAATTGACCGTGAAAGCAATTTTCTGGTGCAAAGTGCGTCGATCCAGGAGGGGTCTGTTCAATTGCTGGCGGCGCGTGATGCCACATTGAAGGATATCAATACACGAACCCGTGCCTCGGTACAACATGCCGTAGTGGTGCTGCGCGATGAAGACAAGCGTGCAGCGCGTGAACATTTTGCCACGCCACTGGTGTTTTCAGTGCATGAAGCCAAGGGTCTGGAATACCCTCACGTCATCTTGTTTGCCCTGGTCTCGGGTCAGCGCAGTGCTTATGCCGAAGTCTGCGACGGGGTGACTGCGGCTGATTTGGAAGTAGAGTCTCTGGCTTACAGCCGCGCACGCGACAAGGGCGACAAGTCTTTGGAACTGTACAAGTTTTATGTCAATGCCCTGTACGTTGCCATGACGCGTGCCGTGCAAAGTCTGGTGCTGGTCGAATCCGACATCAACCATCCGTTACTGGGTCTTTTGGGCCTGAAAGTGGCGGATGCTACAACCATCATTGCGAACGTGCCCGCACAAACATCAAGCAAAGAGGAATGGGCACAAGAGGCACGCAAACTGGCCATGCAGGGCAAAGTAGAGCAGGCCAAAGCCATTCATGACACTTTCTTGAAAGCCAAAGAAGTACCCTGGACACCCTGGTCTGAACCTTTGCTGCGCGATTTGATACCACGCGCACTAGATAAAACGCAGCCCTCCAACAAACCACGTCAAACCTTGATGGATTACGCACTGTGGCATGGGCAACACGTCTGGATTGAAAAATTGGCCACCGAAGCACAATTTCAGCTTGCACGTACTGTGGCACCCGAAGGTCATTTTGGTGTTCCCATCTTCAACTATGACGATATGGATATATCTTATTTCCAAGTCCGTGCCTTGCGTCATGTGACAACACTGCGCCAACGCCATTTGCAGCCTTACAGCGCTCACAATTTCAAAGACCTCTTGCGCCAGTGCGATCAGTACGGTGTTGATTACGCCTGCCCAGTCGGCGCCACATCGCTACAAATGGCCGCACGCGCCGGCAACCTGGCCTTGGTGAATGCCTTGCTTGAACGTGGTGCCAACCCACAACTGACCGATGAATTTGGTCAAACCCCTTGGTTGGCCTGTTTGAACCGTGCCATCGATGATCTCGAATTTGCAAAAAAGTCCGTTGGACCCCTGTTCGAACGTCTTGCACCGCCCGTGTTGGATGTACAAACCGATGATCGATTGGTGAGATTGACCCACCATCAAGGTGAGTATTGGTTGCTGAGTTTGATGTTGGCGGGCTACAAAACCTTGTACACGCGCTGCGCAGACCGATCACAGCCTTACTACAAATTCCAGCAGGGTTTTTTTGCCGAAATGTTGCAAGCCACTCTGGAATGCCTGCCTGAGCACCTGTGGATACAAAAACGACGCAAGCGCAGCTATATCAATAGCGTGCTGGCACGAGCAGAGGCGCAAAGTCAATACCAACCCGCCCGGCGATTGTGGATACGCACTGCCAACGGCCACTACCTTCCCAATCCTTTGCTGCAACTGCGATGCCCCGACGGTTCAGACGATCCCCCTTGGAAGCCCGTGAAGGAAGTACTCAACCACGAATGGGTTTATCAAGGAACTTTTTCAAAGTTAGACCTCGTAACTACTCAGCCCCACCTTGGGCAGATAGACAGAACTCAGACGAAGTTTGGCTGAGGCGTAGAGCCATTAAAGGCAGCGACAAGAGACTCAAAGATATTTGCTCCTTGTTTGTGCATGGTCGCACAATAGGATCGGATGATGCAGTAGGTTTTGGCGCCTTCGGGTTTACGAAAGCAGCCAGAGACTTTTTGCTTCACCTTTGGCATACGCACTGCCTGTTCGGCCAGGTTGTTGGTGAACGGCACACCAGCCTGTGTCATAACTGAGGAATCTAGAATGATCGCCATCACCCACCTGGGGGTGCGATTCAAAGTGATATAGAGCAGCAAACATGGATACATACAAGGACACATGTTAGACGAATTTATTCGCCTATTTAACTATCAAAAAGATAGCTATCTACGCAAGCAGGACGGGCGCTAGAGGCCGATTTGTTATACAAAAAAACTCACTCAAGTTTGCGCAGCTTGACTGGTGAATATTGCCGCCTCCACATCACTTTGAATCGCATCTTCCACCTGGCGTCGTGTTGGCACGGTGCAGCGTATTTTGGTAGAGGGTACATCCAGACGCGACAGCAACGAACTGATGGGCAGAACCGAGTGGTCAATTTTGTTGGCCAGCCCAATCTGATAGGGCAGATGGCGGATGTGCGCATCACCGAAACCCGCACTGACACTGCGGGGCGATGTGCTTTCGCATGAAACTGCACATCCTGTCCCAGTTGCCTGACAGGACAGGAGAAGACCATGAAAATTCAGTCACGAAAGTTATGTGTCTTGTAAGCTCACAATTCACAAAGCATCCAGCGGACTGGTAACACCCTTGCCCCCCTTGTTGAGCACATGGGTGTAGATCATGGTGGTTGCCACGTCGGCATGACCCAACAATTCCTGCACGGTGCGAATGTCGTAACCGTTTTGCAGTAAATGCGTAGCGAAGCTGTGGCGCAGAGTGTGCGGAGTGGCCAGTTTGGTGATGCCTGCTGTTTGCACCGCTTTTTTCATGGCGCGTTGCAGCAGTTTCTCATCCATATGGTGACGTCGCTCCACCCCACTGCGCGGGTCCACCGAATAACTGCCCGAAGGGAACACATATTGCCAAGCCCATTGTGTAGGTGCATTGGGATATTTGCGTGCCAGCGCGTCCGGCAAAAACACGTCGCCCTTGCCCAGAGCCAGATCGTCGTCAAACTGGCATCGACGCCTTTGTAAATGAGCTTTCAGCGGCTCGTGGAGCGTTTGCGGCAGCATGGTCACGCGGTCTTTTGCGCCCTTGCCGTCGCGCACCAGCACTTCGTTACGTTCAAAGTCCACATCCTTGACGCGCAGACGCACCACTTCCATCAGGCGCATGCCGGTGCCATAAAGCAAACGCGCCATCAGCCCATGCGTGCCCTCCATCCGATCCAGCACCGACACCACCTCGCGCTGCGTTAACACCACTGGCAAACGTGTAGGACGCTTGGCGCGCACCATGTCTTTCATCCAAGGCAAATCCTGCCCTAGCACTTCACGGTACAAAAAAAGCAAGGCCGACAAAGCCTGATTTTGCGTCGAGGCGGCTACATTGCCATCCACAGCCAAATGTGTCAAAAACGCCTCGACCTCGACCGCGCCCAAAATATTGGGGTGGCGCTTGTTGTGAAACAGAATAAAACGCTTGACCCAGTGGACGTACTGTGTCTCGGTACTGATGCTATAGTGACGGACACGAATTTTCTCACGCAACCGGTCCAGCAATTTGGGTGGTGAGGGTGTTTCGGCTGTCATGCTAGGGAGAAGAATGAGTGCATATTCTCGTATTTTAAGGAAAATTTAATGAGCTGAGTCAAAGCATATAAGTTTTTTTCATTAGTTGTTATTTGAAACCTATTATGTAATTATTCAAACATGTTGTTTTTATACAACTTCTTATAGGCTTCCAGTATTATATAATGGTAAAGAACTTATATGCTTTGACTTATATACCGTTGTATTATTTTGAGTATGCACCGCTTGCGGGATATACTTTACGTTAGGCATCCTGTAATAGAATATCTACCATGTATGAGACAAAAATAGATGGAAATATCGATGGTATCCCTTGCGAAAAACAGTGATGTAGTTAAAGGAAATACCTTATTCCTAATTAAAATGTGTTAGTGCTAAACAAGCGACAAAGCCAAACATGAAAATAAAAGTAATTATTCATCCCGCAGAAGAAGGTGGGTTTTGGGCGGAAGTGCCTGCAATTCAAGGGTGCGCCACACAAGGCGATACTTTTGAAGAACTGCTGTCAAACATATATGAAGCAGTGGAAGGCTGTCTTTCTGTGGACTTGGAACAAATTGAAATCTCCAAGGATGACAGAGTGTTGGAGCTTGCAGTGTGAAATCAATTTCTGGCAAAAAGTTTTCCAAAATTCTGGAAAGTCGCGATTGGCATTTGGTTCGGATAAACGGTAGCCACCATGTTTATATGAAGACAGGAAATCCAGCCCGTATTTCCTTGCCTGTACATGGCAATGAAGATTTGAAAGTCGGTTTGCTTAAGCATTTTATGAAAGTTGCGGGTATTACTGAAGGTGATTTATAAATCAATGCCTAACCCAACGTTCAAGCGGAGCTTCGCTGATCCAGCGTAACCGTTTAGACCCCCCCCTCTGTTTTGAGGCCGTGGCAGGACAGCGTCCCAAAAAAATCAATCACTTCACTTGGAGAACACTGCGAAAAAAATCGCAAGGGGGGTCTAAATGGTTACGTCTTTGAAGATGAACTCCAAAAAGTGAAAACAATTTCTTGCCTATAAATTGCGAATTTCGACGGTCAAAGGAGGGGGATCTAAACGGTTACGTCTGAGATGACAGCCATAGCAACGAGATGTGATACTCAAAATAGAGAACTAACAGCTCATTTTGAGACACTTCGCAAAGAATGTCAGTTAGTTGGAGGCTGTAAGTAATTAAGGATATGGTCAACAATTAGTTCCAGATATGGATGTTTCCATCTGGTGATTCTATTCTACTCCAGCGAAAGTTTGATGTCTGGAAGTTATTTTTAGTCATATCATAAACGGTACTCATGGGTACATAAAAATTTTTTCTTGGAGATTTTAAATGAAATGTAGTTATTGTGATAAAGAAGGCCATAACTTGAGAACGTGTCCGGATGTTCGGCGCTGCGGAATCTGCAATCAACCTGGGCATAATTCCAGAACATGTGACAAAACTGAAGAAAATGATAGTTCATCTAAAATAGAAGAAAATGAATGTGTTATCTATTGTTATATTACTGGTGTACAAACAAATGTTATTTGTGATATTAAAAAAAAGGTCAAAGCCTTGGTTAAAGATAAGGATAGTTATAAGATTGGTATAACAAATAATCCTGAAGGCCGATTTATCAATGCATACAGAAATAATGGTTACGATGAAATGCACGTTGTTTATAAAACAACGAGTTTAGCTTCCATTCGGAAGAGTGAGATAGAAATTATTGAACAACATTGGGATGATTGTGATAATCAAATAAGTGGTGGAGGTGGTAATTATGGAAATTCTCCATATTATCTGTATATTGTTATCAAATACTCATAATGCGTAATCGTTGGATAATAAATTAGATACGTATAAATAGTATCTGTTCTATTTGTAATCAACAACTTACGATGTAAAAGTAGGTATAAAACTTATTATTGACAGCTTAACCGTTTAGACTCCCTCCCACTTTTGGGAAATTTGTCCATAACCGTCCATAGCGATGATCAGAAGTTGTTGATCTGTATATAACCCTGTGATCGCCAAGACTGCACACAATGCCAAAATCCTAAAAATGCTGAGGGGGGTCTAAACGGTTACGATCCAGCAGCTTGGGGGCGCAGGGGTGTCGACTGTCATGCTAGCCGATGTTTAACATCACCCAAAAAACACTTTTACAAATCAACGACTTACGTTGCTTCAGTTTTTGTAGTGGTTGATTTGCTCGTTATTTCACGTCAAAAGACCAGTTTTTTGGTTC
>CAIXMC010000150.1 GCA_903920405.1 uncultured beta proteobacterium | reverse complement strand
GCCGGCATCGCGCAACTGGTGCAGCACTTTAAGCAACAAGGCAATGTCGGCAAAATGCAATCCTGTGGTGGGTTCGTCCAGAATGTAGAGGGTGCGACCGGTGTCGCGTTTGGAGAGTTCCAGTGCCAGTTTGACGCGCTGGGCCTCGCCACCCGACAGTGTGGTAGCAGATTGGCCTAAGCGGATGTAGCTTAATCCCACATCCAGGAGCGTTCGCAGTTTGCGCTCAATGGTAGGCACTGCCTTGAAAAATTCATAAGCGGCTTCGACTGTCAAATCCAGAATCTGGGCAATGTTTTTACCTTTGTACATCACTTCGAGGGTTTCGCGGTTGTAGCGTTTGCCCGCACAAATGTCGCACAGCACATAGACATCGGACAAAAAGTGCATTTCAACCTTGACCACGCCATCGCCCTCGCAGGCTTCGCATCGTCCTCCGCCTGAGGATTGACTGACGTTAAAGCTGAAACGCCCCGGGCCGTAACCACGTTCGCGTGCAGTGGGAATGTCTGCCATCAGTTCACGAATGGGCGTGAAAAGGCCGGTGTAGGTGGCAGGGTTGGATCGTGGGGTTCGGCCAATGGGGGACTGATCGACGTTGATGACTTTGTCAAAGTACTCAATGCCTTCAATGGCCGTGTGAGGGGCGGGTTCGTCATGCGCTTTGTAAAGCGTCTGCGCCACGGCTTTGTACAGGGTGTCATTGACCAGGGTGGATTTGCCTGAACCTGATACGCCAGTCACGCAGGTGAACAAGCCCACCGGAAACGCTACATCAATGTTTTTCAGGTTGTGGCCGATAGCACCCATGACCTTGATGGCTTGCAATTCGCCCTGGGTGGCTTTGTGCAGGGCCTCGCGCTCGGCACGTCGCAAGGCAGCAGGGCTGGGGGCAAAACGGGAGGGTTTGGGTTTTTCTAAAACGGTCGGTGCATTGACACAGGGCAGCCAGACCGTGCGCTTTTTGGGCACTTCAATGCTCAAGATGTGCGCCAGATATTGACCGGTGAGCGATGCTGTATTGGCTTTGATTTCATCAAACGTACCTTGTGCCGTGACGTGCCCGCCATGCACGCCCGCACCAGGCCCCAGGTCAATGATGTGATCGGCGGCGCGCATCATGTCTTCGTCGTGTTCCACTACCAGAACACTGTTGCCAATGTCTCGCAGGTGTTTGAGGGTGTCAATCAGTCTTGCGTTGTCTCGTTGGTGCAGACCAATGCTGGGTTCATCGAGCACATACATCACGCCCGTCAAGCCTGAACCGATTTGGCTGGCCAGTCGAATGCGTTGAGATTCTCCGCCGCTCAACGTCTCGGCACTGCGATCCAGGCTCAGGTAAGGCAGGCCAACGTCGTTCAAAAACTTCAGGCGAAGGTTGATTTCACGAACGATTCTGGCTGCAATGTCGCCTTTGACACCGTGCATGTGAAGGGTATTGAAGTAGGCCAGGCACTCGGCCAGTGTGTAGCGGTTCAGTTCAAAAATGGCACGCGCCTGATCGCCCTCACCTATTTTGACGTGACGTGCTTCCAGGCGTAAACGGCTGCCACCACACTCGGGACAAGGTGCTGTGCTGCGCAATGCGGCCAGAGTTTCTCGCACGGCGGTTGAATCCGTTTCCTGATAGCGGCGCTGCATGTTGGGGATGATGCCTTCAAACGGGTGTTTTTTGCTGGCCTTTTTCCCGCCGCCACCTGACTCCATAACGTCATCAAACCGGATGTCTTCTTCGCCAGAACCGTACAACACGACCTGTTTAACTTTTGCGGGCAAGTCTTCAAAGGCTTGTTCAATGTCAAACCGATAGTGAGCTGCCAGACTTTCCAGCAGGGCAAAGTAAAACGAGTTGCGTTGGTCCCAGCCTTTGATGGCACCGCTGGCCAAGCTCAGTGCAGGAAAAGCCACCACCCGTGACGGGTCAAAAAACACATGAATGCCCAGGCCATCGCAGACAGGACAGGCGCCTGTGGGGGAATTGAACGAAAACAGTCGAGGTGTCAGTTCAGCCACAGAATATGTGCAAAAAGGGCAGCCAAATTTGGCATTAAATAAGTGCTCTTTTGGCTTGGAACGCCCGTCCCCATTGCATAGTATGCTATCAATTTCGAGGGCAATGGCGCGACCATTGGCCAGCCGTAAAGCGGCCTCAAAACTTTCGGCCAGACGCTGTCTCAAGGCATCGACTTCAGCATAAGTTGTACTTGCCTCTGGGGCCTGGTCGCCATGGGGTGGGTGGCGAACCTTGATGCGGTCAATCACCACGTCGATGTCGTGTTTCTCGGTTTTCTTCAGCGCTGGCAGTTGATCAACTTCAAAGGTTTGACCATTGACGCGAAAACGAACATAGCCTTGGGCTTGCAGATCGGCAAACACATTGGCAAATTCGCCCTTTTTTTCGCGAGCAATGGGGGCAAGAATCATCAGCTTGGTGTCGGCTGGCAGCGCCAGCACGGCATCGACCATCTGGCTCACGCTTTGGGCTTGCAGTGGCAACTGATGTTCTTTGCAAAACGGCGTTCCGGCACGGGCAAACAACAGTCGCAGGTAGTCGTGAATTTCGGTAACTGTGCCCACGGTGGAGCGCGGGTTGTGGCTGGTGGCTTTTTGCTCGATGGAGATGGCAGGCGACAGGCCTTCAATCACATCGACATCAGGCTTGTCCATGATTTGCAAGAACTGACGTGCGTAGGTCGAGAGGCTCTCGACATAGCGGCGCTGGCCTTCGGCGTACAGCGTGTCAAACGCCAAGCTTGATTTTCCCGATCCACTCAAGCCAGTGATGACCACCAACTGGTTGCGTGGAATATCAAGGTCAATGTTTTTCAGGTTATGGGTGCGAGCACCGCGAATGCTGATGGTGTGTGTGGACATGGGTAGGCGCTGGTTCACTTGAGTGACGATTATCCTGGATTCCTCAGTTGACCGCTTGTTATCTTTACTAAATCGTTATGAATATTGATATTTGTTACTT
>CAIXMC010000149.1 GCA_903920405.1 uncultured beta proteobacterium | reverse complement strand
CGCCCGATGCGGGTGGCAAGCTCATCGTCTTTCTGGTGACCGAGTTGGGTTTGGATGAGCAGGCGTTTGTCCCGGGCAGCGACATCAAGCAGTTTGAAGCAATGGGCCATCTCATCGTGACACCCAGCCGATGGGCTAAAGACCGCCTCATTGACTGGGGCTTTCAGCCAGACACACTGCATGTGATACCCCACGCGATCAATGTGGATTATTTTTTTCAGAGTTCGACCGAGACCATCAGAACCCAACGTTCAGCACTAGGTTTTGGTGCAGGTGAAGTGCTTTTATTGAATGTGGGCACAGCCATCTGGAGCAAGGGTATCGACGTATTGGTCAAAGGCTTTGCACTCGCCCGTCAAAAACGCAAGGACTTGCGCCTGGTTTTTAAGGATCAACGCAACACCTACGGCATATCTGGAGAGACCTTCATTCAAACAACCCTCTCCAATGCAGGGCTGCTGTCTGATGATGTCCTCAACGCCATTACGCTGATACCGGCCAACCTGACCATGGATCAGATGAACATCATGTACGCAATAGCCGACTGTTATGTTTCACCCTACAGAGCTGAAGGATTCAATTTACCGGTGCTTGAATCCTTGGCCTGTGGCACGCCGGTGGTTGTCACTCAAGGCGGGGCAACAGACGATTTTGTTCACGGTCCCAATAGCCGCTTGCTTCATGCAGAGCATTTTCACAATGTTGTCGTTCAAGGCAAGAAAGTAAGTGGCTACTGTGAGCCAAGTCTTGATCACCTGGTTCAGTTGCTCATGGATACTTCGCCCAAATATCCTCTGCAACATCCTGTTGCCGCAGATCACAATTCATGGTCTGACTGGGGACACGTTGTTGACACATTGGGAAACCTTTTTGACTGGAAAACTGGTTAAGCCATTCACCCGTAGTTGTACACAATGCTAAAAAAATGATAGCAAACAATGCAGTCCTGGCGTGCCTTAGCGCTCAATTTGGCCACCAACTGTTCAGTCCATTCATGGCGAGCCACCCCTGATGACACGCTCCATGCACATCTACTGCGACGGTGGATTTGGAAATCGGTTCAATGGACTGGTTTCAGGACTGGTGATGGCTCGGGCTGCAGGTCTGTCTCCCATCGTGGTCTGGCCTCGCAACAACTGGTGTGGCGCTGCCTACGGCCAAATATTCCGAACACCTCTGACAACCACTGCACTGGAATTAAAGGAATTCATCGCACGGCCCTCGAATTTTTGTTTTGTCATGAACGAAGACCACCTTCGTAGCGGTGTTGATTTTTGTTCACCACTCTCTGCGTCGTCACTTGACAAGGTGCTTGATTACAGTGTGGGTAAAAACAGCGATGTGTTTTACCATACACCGCTTATTCCTCCCTGGATGGATATGCAACTGGTGTTGCAGACCATCAAGGAACTGCATTTTCAGGATTGCCTCTGGCACCGTGTCCATGCTTTTTTGGATCAACACAACCTGACCGATTTTATTGGTGTCCATATTCGCAAGACAGATTTTGGTGCGTACAGTTCGGACGACGACGGCTTATTCAAGTTGTTGGCCAATTGCCCCCAAAAACGCTTTTTTGTCTGTTCAGATAATGAAGCAGTTGAAAATCGTTTTTCCAGCTTGCCAAATACAGTGACTTACACCAAACGTGCTTATGTTGAGCGTCGTGTTGCGGGTGACTGGAACACGCCCACAACTGATCACAGTGGTCGCGTCTATGCGTGTAATGTGGAGCGCAATGCATTAAGCGTTGAAGATGCAGTGATTGATTTGTTGGTATTGTCTTATTCCCAAATTCTTGAATCGTCGCAGAGTACGTTTCGCAATGCGGCGATTTTTATCAAGTCTGCCCTTCAATTAGACGGGAAGCAAAGGTCACGCAGTGAGCCATCAACACTCAGTTTTACACCTGATAACATATAAAAATGATAGCACATTACGCAGTCCTAGCGCACCTAAACACAGGATTAGGCCGAAAACTACTAGGAGCATTTATGAATGGGTTAAGGGGACAGTTATGAATATCAACGATGCCATCGCTTTCTTGTCTGTTGCAGCAACACCGTCGATAGATACATTCAATCAGGCCATTACGGTCATTCGAGAGGATACTCTTGACGCCTTCATTGCGACACAGTTCAAGGGCGGAAACGTTGGCTCCATAGAAGTCAACGTGTCGAAGGAGGTACTTTTCAGGTTGTTTGAGCGCATTCAGCAACAATGGATGGCTGTAGGTGAAAGAGAACCCTATGCCTCCGTGTTGGCCGATGGTAAGTACATGATGGCCAATATTGCCGAGAATCTGACGGAGTTTCGCAGTTCTGGGGCAATGGGAATACAGCAACTTCAGCAACTGGCTGTGAAAAATGGAGTCAATCTCAACTACGGCAGTTGCCTTGAGCTGGGATGTGGCGTAGGACGCTTGACCGGTTACCTGGCACACCACTTCAAGACAGTGACCGGTATCGATATATCCCCTGGAAATCTGCGTGTCTGTGCTGCTTACTTGAACGAACTTGGTCTGCACAACACTGATCTGAGACTGATGAAAAACTTGTCAGAGTTAGAAACACTTGAAGGTTTTGACGCTTTTATTTCGTTTCTTGTCATTCAACATAATGAACCACCGATCCAGAAGTATATGTTGGACACCGTGCTGGCCAAACTACGTCCTGGTGGAGTTTTCATGTTTCAGACCATCGTCAATGCGCCGGGGTATGCCTATTCAGTTGAAGGTAATTTCAATTACAAGGACGTTCAAGGCTACGAAATGCACGCCCTGCCCATGCAGCATATTCTGAAAATCATCCAAAAACATGGTTTGACCCTGCTGGATGTCTTAAAGGATCGTCAGGGGGGGTGGAGTGTTGATTCTTATACGTTTTTTGGTGTTAATTCGAGAAATGATTAAAACAGGGAAATTGTAGTGACACTGATGCGGAATAATTAAATATTATGGTAAAAATTCTTTTTTTTAATGATTGGCATAATGGAGATGTACACATGTCTCGCCCTTATGTTGTTGATATAATGAGGATTTTTGGTGGCTGTGAATTTTATTATTATCACCCCAACAATCCAAAGTTGCTGAATGATATTAAAAATTTAATTTATACACCTGAAAAAATACCGGCAGACATTATAATAGATACATGGATAGGTCAATATTACTATAAAGGCCTTATGGAATCCTGGACAGGTTGCAACTTTCCAGGATACTATTCCGT
>CAIXMC010000148.1 GCA_903920405.1 uncultured beta proteobacterium | reverse complement strand
TCAAGCCTTTGGCGAAGGTTTGCAAGCCTACAGGCTGGAGCAACTTTCCCGATATGAAACACATCTTGATCGCAAGTTTGAGCGCAGTCGGGCCATGTTGCTCAAGTTGAAAGACCTCAGAATGAGCCGAACGGCGTGACAAACCGGTTGTTGGTACGGTCAATCTGTTTCGCAAAATGGCCAATCACACGCAAACCTACCCGGAATAACAACGAAATGAGACTGAAATTGGGACAGAATTTGGTTGAAAACTGTAGTTCCAATAAAAATTCCATACAAATCAACATATAAACAAAAATAATAATGTTTATAGGATGGTGTCCAATAATCAAGAATATTGAACAAAATCAATGGTTTCAGTGATGATTATAAAAATGCGGGGAGGTCTGAAATTTGCCAAGTTAGGCTCATACCTCATTGAAATAGGTTTACGCAAGCATCTTTGACGCAGCGGGTGTACAGTGCCAAGCGGAGTCACGTCAAAGAAAATGTTCGTTTATTGAACACGCCAAAAATTCGTTACAGCGGGGAATTTTTCGCAATTACCCGAAAACGTGCTAAAAATGCCATGGGTGGCAATGTGGTGTGGCAAGATGCGCCTCCAGTTGCTACGTCCGTGGCGTTTTTTTCACATTCATAAGGATGGTTGTTATGAAAACACTCTCACACGGTTTTGACTGGTTGCGCAGCTTGGCATTTGTTTTGTTGTTCATGGGCATCGCAGGCCATGCGATGGCGACCAAGGCGTATTCTGACAATGGGGACGGCACGGTGACCGACCCGACCACGGGCTTGGTCTGGATGCGATGTGCCCTGGGACAGGTATGGGATGGAACGACTTGCACTTGGACGGGCAGTACCTATGCATGGGATCAGGCCAATGCCATAGCCGGAAAAGTAACATTTGCTGGCAACAGCGATTGGCGGCTACCCAATATCCGTGAGCTTCAGACCATCGTTGATCGATCGGTATCTAACCCCGCGATCGACGCAGTAGCTTTTCCTGGTACAAGCGCGTCGAGTTTCTGGTCGGCTTCTGCCGTTGCCGGTAATTCGTACGGCGCTTGGTATGTCGATTTCTTCTATGGCGGCGCGTACTACAACGATAAGAGCTATGCATTCCAGGTTCGCCTCGTGCGTGCAGGACAGTCGCTTAACCTTTTAGATATTGCACGCCCAGACAGTGACTATGTTGATCAAGGCGACGGCAGCGTTAAACACGCACCCTCCGGGCTGATCTGGCAACGCTGTGCGGTTGGGCAAAGCTGGACCGGCAGCACATGTAGTGGAACAGCAAGCAGCTTAACCATGGATACGGCCATGGTCTTGACGAGCAGCGTTGCCGGGCAAACCGACTGGCGTTTACCCTCAGAGGAAGAACTCCTCAGTTTGGTGGATTACAGCAAGAAGACTGAGGGGCGTTACAGGTTTCCACTGCCGTTGATCAATTCAAGTTTATTTCCCAATACACCAAATTCGAAATTCTGGTCGGCTACAGCCTACGACGCTAATTCGGTACTCACTTGGGATGTCGATTTTGGCAGTGGCGAGGCGAGCATCACCGCTAGCGGCGCGAGCATCACCGGTACGAGATATGCCAACCTGGTCCGCCTCGTGCGTGCCGGAACTGCGGCAACGACCACAACGCAAGCCGCCACGGGCCAGACGCTTACCCTGCCTATTGGCTGGAATCTATTGGGTAATGGCTGGAATCAATCACTGCCCATCGCAGAGTTATTTGGTGATAAAACCAAAGTTACAACGATCTGGAAATGGAACACCACTACATCAGGTTGGCAGTTTTACGCGCCCTCAATGGATGCCACAGCGCTCCAAACCTACGCCACCAACAAAAACTACGGGGTCTTAAGCGAGGTCAATGCCGGTGAAGGCTTCTGGGTCAACGCGGCCAAAGCGTTTAGCGTGACCTTGCCCAGCGGCACGGCCATCACAGCCAGCGACTTTCAGGTTGGACGGCCACTTGCCCTGAAAAATGGCTGGAATCTGATCGCCATTGGCAACGCTCTCTCGCCCAGTGCTTTCAATATGGCTTTAAGCCCATCTCCACCAACAGTGGGCGTTGTTCCCCTCAATCTGAGCACCCTGTGGGTCTGGGACAACATGCAAGCCCAATGGTATTTTTACGCGCCCAACCTGGAGTCGCAGGGCGGCATGGCGCTGACAGATTACATTGTCAACAAAGGCTATTTTGACTTTACTGCGACCCACAAACTACTGGGGCCGGGGATGGGATTTTGGGTAAATAAGCCGTGATGTTTATCTGGTGTTCATCAGGCACACCATGCCGTCCGTGTGTGAGATAACGCCACTTAAACGTGAAGGACACGAAGGCGGCGGTTGATCGGCGCAACGCCTTGTCACGCATGATTTGCCTTTTATCGTTCCCACGCTCCAGCGTGGGAGCGCCGCCCCAAGACGCTCCTGCGTCTATCGTCTCACTAAACATCTGTGTCAATTTATTGTTTCAACGATTGAGCGATCATGGCAAATATGCACCGCGGCAAAAAC
>CAIXMC010000147.1 GCA_903920405.1 uncultured beta proteobacterium | reverse complement strand
CTCTCGCCGCA
Organism: uncultured beta proteobacterium; assembly: GCA_903920405.1. Taxonomy (GTDB): domain Bacteria; phylum Pseudomonadota; class Gammaproteobacteria; order Burkholderiales; family Burkholderiaceae_C; genus Rhodoferax. Next base: position 8,122 of record CAIXMC010000147.1, on the reverse strand, counting down.
ACCGAATCAACCCACGCGTCATCAAGGTAAAAATGAGCAAATGGCCTAAAAAAAGAGCTGTACATCGATCCTTTCCACAACCCAGCAAATCGTTCGTGGAAGCTATTACTGTGCTCCATTGAACGGTATTTCGGTTAAGTGGAGAGCCTGAATAACTTTTATAAGTATTGACCCCGTAGCTGGTAAAGCGACTACTCTCATAAAGCACAGGGATGATGGACTGAAATGCCTGTCGCTTTGTCAGTGCTGGAATCTATAATTGAACTAAACCAGTGCCGAGAAGTTACCTTGCAGTTAGGTCTGCGGTTTTTCAGTCTTGTTGATTTTAGTGGGTGAATAGGTCAACACCTGAGTGGCCAACGTACCCTTGTCAACACCATTTGTTGGTTTGATGTCAAGCTGGTCTTTCGTCTGCTGCTGCACCTGAACGGCGCTGGCGCTGGCCTCCCACAAAGACTTGAGGTAATTGAGGATTAACTCCTGCAAGGGCGGCTTGGGTGGCTCTTTGACCTCTTGCGCTGCAGGGCGAGCGATCTTCCACTCCTCATTCAAGTCTTTGGCCTGAGCGTTTGGATGTGTGGGATCGGCAACGCCGACATAGACATTACCACCGTCATTGTTTTTGTAGGCGGGGTTGATCATATCAATGACGCTGGGTACGGACCCTGTCTCTGACACTGTCTGCGGTGTACCGTTGACCGGTGGCACCGGTATGACTCGGCCAACTGACAATGCCGCAGCTTCAGAGGCAACTGGTCTCTGGCTGGGGATTCGATCAATGGTTGGCAATTGCATAATTGGTGTAGGTTACAGAAATGAGCCTGTAAACCCTCCTCCGTTCTTAGGTTCTATAACGGCAGAATTGACGGGTTATTTAGGCCTTTTTTCAAGTTTCAAGTTATTCAGGATATGGTCAATAACAATTTCCGCTTTTGGCTCGTCAGATTTGGGCGCACTGCGTCGTTACAAATCGCTGATGTGGCTGGGCCACACTGCACGATTTGCGCCTAGCACTGCATCCCAACTCTGACGGCCAAAAGCGGAACTTGTTATTGACCCTATCCTCAGGTCTGACGCACAGCGCTGAGTGTGTCAAATACGATATCGATCTGTTGATGCACTGAGTTTACTCAGGAGCGCAGGTGCAATGGCTGTCAATGGCAGAATCTCGTCGGCAGCGCCATGCGCAATGGCTTCTTTGGGCATACCAAAAACAATGCAAGAGGCTTCGTCTTGCACCAGGTTGTAACTACCGGCATCTTTCATTTCACGCATGGCTTTGGCACCGTCGTTGCCCATGCCTGTGAGCATAATGCCAAAAGCATTGCGGCCGACGATGTTTGCGACCGAGCGAAAAAGAACTTCGACTGAAGGCCTGTGCCGGTTCACCAGTTCGCCATCTTCCACAACAGCCACATAGTTAGCACCGCTGCGATCAATACGAAACTGTTTGCCACCAGGTGCAATATAGGCATGACCGGGCAAAATACGCTCACCTTGCACAGCTTCTTGCACAGCGATTTGGCATAAATTATTCAGACGGGCAGCAAAACTGGTAGTAAAGCCCGGCGGCATATGTTGGGTAATCACAATGCCGGGAGAATTGGCGGGCAACTGAACCAGAACTTCCTTGATGGCCTCTGTTCCGCCAGTCGATGCACCGATGGCAATGATCTTTTCTGTAAAAACACGCCCCGAAAGCGCGAAAGCAGACACCAGGCGTGCATCTGTCGAGGATTTTCCCGATGTATCTGTTGGCAACACGGTTCTTTTGATTTTTGCAGCAGCAGCAATTCGCACTTTTTCTACAATTTCGCAAGACAATTCGTTCAAGCCATCAACCACACCAATTCTGGGTTTTGCAACAAAATCAATCGCACCGAGTTCCAAGGCTCTCAGGGTCACTTCAGCACCGCGCTCGGTCAGGGTGGAAATCATCACCACGGGCATGGGGCGCAGCCGCATCAAACGCCCCAAAAAATCAATGCCATCCATGCGTGGCATTTCAATATCAAGCGTAATGACATCAGGATTCAACTCACGAATCATCTCGCGGGCAATCAAGGGGTCGTTGGCTGCCCCAATACACTCCATATCACTTTGTCGATTGATGATTTCTGCCAACAGACGGCGCACTAAAGCCGAATCATCGACCACTACCACGCGTGTTTTTTTCAACCTGGATTCCTCTGTTGAACGCGCCCGAGTAGGCTACTGCCTGCCAAGAGGAGCAATACCCCCGGACGAGTCGCCAACAGATCAATCGGGTGCGTAGCGCTCTCGCCCAAAGGGTACACTCCATCAAAGTAACAAATATCAATTTTCATAACGATTTAGTGAAGATAACAAGCGGTCAACCGGGGAATCCAGGTTCAATTCAGTACCCTCAAAACAAATCGATGGAACCACCCGATGTGGACTTGGCAACACTTGCAGCGTTGCCTTTGCGTTCTTGCACGACCAGAATTTCTGGATGTGCATGAGCGAGACGCTTGACCAGCGCTTTGCCAGTGACCGGAAAGTAACACACCTTGCGCGGGTGAATGTCCAAAACATCTTTCGACACCACGGCAATATGCTCTGTTGCCAAATAATCCAGCACAAATTGGGTATTGCGCTCGCCCACATTCATGGTGGTAAAACCAGCCATCACCTGCGCACCGCCAAATACCTTGGCTTGCATGGTTTCGCGGCGGGAACCGAGTTTGATCATTTGGTTGATCAGCAATTCCATGGCATAAGAGCCGTAACGCCCCATGCCATCGGAACTTTCACCATCGGGCAGCATAAAGTGATTCATGCCGCCAGCACATGCCCTTGCATCCCAAATGCACGCTGCAATGCAGGAACCAAGCACTGTCATGATCATCATGTTGTCGTTGGCAACATAGTATTCACCCGGCAAAACCTTGACTGCATCGTACTGAAAGTGGTGATCATTGTAAAAAAATGAGGCCACACCAGGGTCATGCGGCAACGTCTTGAGGTACTCTACGCGCGACACACGCACCCCGGCCAAGACACGACCTGTCTGAACATTGGCACCAGGCATAACACCAAAGGTTGAAGTTTGCATCATGTTCATAGCGAGCGAGGTATTTGTTCAAAAGATGTACAGGCTTGTCGATTCATGACTGACGCTCATAAACAGTCTTGCCTTTTGAGATGAAAAGGTCACGCGCTTCGCTGAAGTTTTCAGCATGTCCTACAAAGAGCAACCCCCCAGGCACCATGACACGGTGGATGCGCTCAAGAACGCGGCGTTGTGTTGCGGCATCAAAATAAATCATCACATTGCGACAAAAAACGACATCAAAGGAATCACGAAATGGCCAATCATCATGCACTAAATTGACGATAACAAATTGAACCATTCGCTGCAATTCAGGTTTGACACGCACCATGCCGTAATTGGAATCCTTGCCACGCAGAAAAAAACGCTGCAATTGATTTTCAGAGAGATTCTTCAAGCCATCCACCCGATACACACCCTGGGCTGCTGTGGCGAGCACTTTAGAGTCAATGTCACTGGCAGTCAAACTTAACCTGGCGTTTTGACCCAAGACCTCCACGGCAGTCATCAAAATGGAATACGGCTCTTCACCCGTGGAAGATGCACAGCACCAGATTTTGCATGTCGCTTGCGAAGATCGTGATTTCAAGTGCTCTGCCAAAATTTGAAAGTGGTGCTGTTCACGAAAAAAAGATGTCAGATTGGTCGTCAAGGCGTTGATAAACTCTTGCCACTCGGGTCCATCCTGATTTTCAAGCCAGTTCAAATATTCTTTGAAACTTTTGTGGCCTGTGTCGCGTAGGCGGCGCGACAAGCGACTATAGACCATGGCGTGCTTGCCATCGTGCAAGCTGATGCCTGCGCGTTGGTAGATCAAGGTCTGCACCTTGTTAAAGTCTGCATCGCACCAGGAAAACTCACGCCCTTGCATGTCAGGGCTAAAGAATTCCTGCAATGGGTGAACGCCCTGTGAAACAAGCATCAGGCCAAATCTACAGTCAAACCCATATCCTCAGCAGACATCAGTTTTTCAATGTCGAGCAAAATCAGCATACGATCACCCAACGAACCCAGTCCAATAACAGATTCACTGCCAATCACGCTGTCCACATCCGGGGCCGGACGCATGTTCTCAGGGGCTAACTCCATCACGTCACTAACGGAATCAACCACAATACCCACAATACGTTGACGTAAATTCAAAACAATAACCACCGTAAAGGTGTCGTATTGTGCCTGCTCGCAATTGAAACGCAGTCGCATATCCACAATAGGGACGATCGTTCCACGCAAATTGACAACACCTTTGATGAAATGCGGCGCATTGGCAATGCGCGTAGGTGGCTCGTAGCCCCGAATTTCCTGCACTTTCAGGATGTCAATACCATACTCTTCACGATCAAGCCGAAAAGTCAGGTACTCTCGTGCCCCAGCCGCCGTCACATTATTGAGTTTTTCCATTGCACACATCTTGATTCTCCAATTACAACAACTAGTGCCGCGAGCGTCTTACCAACGCCGCTGTATCGAGGATCAGTGCCACCTTGCCATCACCCAAAATGGTTGCCCCGGACACATTGGGTACCTTACGGTAATTGGTTTCGAGATTTTTAACCACCACCTGCTGCTGCCCCAGTAATTCATCAACCAGCAACACCACTCGGCTGCCCTCGGCCTCGATGACAACCATGATGTCACTTGATTTGTCCATTTCAAAACGGGGCACCTGAAACACTTTCTCTAGCTCAATCACAGGCATATATTCATCGCGCACCTTGACCAACTGAGCACCTTGACCCACGGTACTGACCGCGCCCGACTGCACCTGGAATGACTCAACAACCGAAGACAGAGGCAAAATATAAACCTCATCACCAACGCCGACCGACATGCCGTCCATGATGGCCAGCGTCAAAGGCAAGCGCACCGATACCCTCATGCCGTAGCCTTTGGATGATTCAATGTCAACCGTGCCATTCAAGGACGTGATATTGCGCTTGACAACATCCATGCCAACGCCACGCCCAGACACATCAGTAACCACATCGGCTGTTGAAAAACCTGGTGCAAAAATAAGCTGCCAAACCTCTGCATCTGACATCTGGTCTGACACATCCATCCCCCGATCAAGTGCCTTGGCCAAAATCTTTTCACGGGACATGCCACGTCCATCGTCACGAACCTCTATCACAATCGAACCGCCCTGGTGGGCTGCTGAGAGTGTGATGGTGCCGGTCTCTGACTTGTTGGCACGAATACGGTCAGCGGGCATTTCGATGCCATGGTCACAACTGTTGCGCACCAAGTGCGTTAAGGGATCAATAATTTTTTCAACCAACCCCTTATCAAGTTCGGTGGCCTCACCTTGGGTGACAAAATCAACTTTTTTGCCCAGCTTGCTCGCGAGGTCACGCAACATGCGAGGAAATCGACTGAACACAATCGACATGGGAATCATGCGAATGGACATCACGGATTCTTGTAAATCACGAGTATTGCGATCCAGGTCAGTCAGTCCGGTCAGCAACTGCTGGTACAGCGCAGGATCAAGCGCACGACTGTTTTGTGCCAGCATGGCTTGGGTAATGACTAACTCGCCCACCAGGTTAATCAACTGATCGACCTTGCTGATGGCAACCCGGATAGTGGCAGCTTCTGGCTGCGTCGACGCCACTGATCTGGATGCTGTTGCAAACGATTTGGAGGGTGTCATATCTTCGATATTCACACCAGAGGCGATATGAGTAGCGGTGACAGGTGCACCGGGTGCACCATCAAAAAAGCCAAACCCTTGCGCGGCCTCTGCTCGTGAAACATCAACCTGTGCAGACTTCACTCCTTCTTGCTCTTTGGACACACTTGCGATGGCAGGGCTAAAAGGTGGCACCAAAATCTCGTTGAATACAACCTGATCACGAGACACATGAAAGGCAAACAGATCAAGTAAATCTTCATTGGATGATGTAGTTTCCACCAGAAAAACACGGCGATCTGTTTGATCCGCTGGTAAAGCTTCAATTTGGCCTAAACCGGGAATGTCATGGAATAATTCCACAATAGCATCTGCCAAATCAGCCTGTGTTAATTTACTGATAATGACCTTAAGTGACCGCATGGTATTTTGTGGTTTCTGGTCTGACTCGGGTGGCAAAGTCTGTGGTGGTGGTGGTGGCGGTGCTACAAATACTGTCTGAACCGGTGCAGGGACATAAACAGGAATAGCGACTTTCGTCACGGTAGCAACCTCACCCAAAGCCAAGGCACGAATACGTTTAACCAAGTCAGTGGTAGGTGGCGCAGCCCCTTCAGCGCCAGATTGATGGCGCGCCAACAGACTGCGCGAAGCATCTGCAGATTCCAGCAGCACATCAACCATAACTGAATTAGGTCTCAATTCATGTCGACGCAAACGGTCAAGTAAAGACTCCATTTGATGCGTCAGCTCGGCGACATCCGAGAAACCAAAAGTTGCAGCGCCACCCTTGACAGAATGGGCACAACGAAAAACACCATTGAGTTCTTCGTCATCGGCGGTTTCGAGATTCAGGTTGAGCAGCATTTGCTCCATTAGATCAAGATTTTCACCAGCTTCCTCAAAAAAGATTTGATAAAACTGACTCAGATCAAAATCCGCACCTGACCCACCTGCTTCTTGATGTACCTCTGCCATAAATATCTCCTGAATTTTTATCCCTGCCTAATCAACTATTTGACAACTTTCTTGATCACTTCAATCAATCGCACGGGGTCGAAAGGCTTGACCAACCAGCCCGTGGCACCAGCAGCACGACCTGCCTGCTTCATCAAATCACTTGACTCGGTGGTCAGCATCAAAATGGGGATGGATTTGAACTGAGGATGCTCTCGCAATTTCCGGGTCAAACCCAAACCGTCAAGACGTGGCATGTTTTGATCGGTCAAAACCAGATCAAACTTCTGTGCTTGTGCTTTTTCGTAGGCATCTACACCGTCAACCGCTTCTACCACCTGATGCCCAGCACCGGCAAGAGTGAACGACACCATTTTTCGCATGGATGGCGAATCATCAACAGCGAGTATGAGAGACATGAATAACTCCGACTAGTGACTGGTAAATAAAACTATTATTAGGGATGAACGCAAAGCAGATTTTTTGGCGTCGCTCATTTGACTTGAACATCAAGGCATCATTGGCATCCATCTTTTTCAACTCAAAAAAGTTCAATGGAACCTGCCTGCATTTCATCCTGAGTGACCGGATTGGGACGTTCTGGAACATCTTCAACAAAGGGAACAGCTTCGCCATCTTCTGCCCCCATGGCCTCTGCGGCCAGACGATACGCACAACCTTGAAGAATTTTCGACGTATGCACAATCAACTGAGAAGCCATATCCTGAAACTGCAATTCAGTCACTGCACTGCGAAGCGCCCAACGAACCCCCTCCAGTTCCTTGAAAGCTTCCAGCGCAGGACTTGCCAAATCAGCGCTGACACTGGTAAAGCGCTCCATCAGGTTTTCCATAGCGTGCGCCAATAACCCGTCAAGCCGATTCAAATCATGCACCACCACCAACAAGGAGTCTTGCACTTCGGCTACCAGCATCACTGGCAATTCAACGGTCGGGGGAGATAACAAAACGTCATCCAGCGCTACAGACAATCACAACTCCTCAAGAAAAAGTGCAAAAATAGACCATGCATAAAAGACAATCATAGCGCCAAACACCCTCAGGATATGGTCATCCCATCTTGGGTACGGTGCAAAGTGATGTAGATGTGGCAATATTCACCTGTCACACTGCGCGAACTTGAGTGAATTTTTTTGTATAACAAATCGGCCTCTAACGCCCGTCCTGCTTGCATAGATAGCTATTTTTTTGATAGTAAAATATGCGAATAAATTCGCATAACTCTTCTCTTTGTATGTATTCATGTTGGCTGCTCCACATCACTTTGAATCGCACCCGCCCATCCATGAGTTAAACCTTGTATCTTCGGATTTGTAGAATAATTAGTGGTAGTAGGGTCCGTGTAGCGTGTGGGCAAAGTGTCACGCGGTTTGCCGTTAGGCAAATTGTCCACAAATCTACAGACATTGCTACAGCAAAGGTTGAATCCTGTTGTGCAGT
>CAIXMC010000146.1 GCA_903920405.1 uncultured beta proteobacterium | reverse complement strand
TTCTTCACGCTGGAGCCAATCGAGAAAGTGATGTCCACACTGGTACATGAGATGGTTCACCACTGGCAACACCATTTCGGCACACGATCTCCTGCCAACCCGCACAACCAGGAATGGGCAAACAAGATGCTGGCCGTCGGATTGCACCCTTCGCACACTGGTCTGCCAGGCGGCAAAAAGACAGGGCGGTCGATGAACGACTACATCATGCCAGACGGTCTCTTTGTGCGAGTATGTGGTGTCCTGGTGGCATCTGGGTTTGCGCTGCCATGGATGGACAGACACGTGCCGGCACGGCCTCAGTCCATTGCCAACCAGGCTTCAGCTCTGGAAGCAGCCGGTGTTGTGGTCGTCCTGACGCCAGCTCCCATCACCACCTTGCCTCAGACGGTTGAAAACAAGCCCACCGTATGGGAACCATCACCCCCTAAAGAAAAGACACGTTTTCGTTACGAATGCACGACGTGTGGTTCACTGGCATGGGCGGCAAAGGATACCTCGCTTCTGTGTGGCGCTTGCAACCAACCGTTGCAACAGCGGTGAGTCTTGACATCATCGATTGTGGGCTACGCATTGCATCCTGATTACAAATTTGCGATAAATCACGTCCAACTCACTGAACGAACTTATCCAGAATGTCCAGAAAGGGGTTGTCAAATTTTGTTGGCAGGTAGAAAAAATTGTCAGTCAACCAACGCCTTTAGCAGCGCATCCCGAGCATCTAAATAAAACTCAATATCCAGTTTGGTAGCCATGTCATCGGACAGGTCAAAGAGTTGCTTACGGCAGGCTACGGGCAGCAACAGAGCCTTGGCGCCTTTCTCAATGGCCAGCTCAGCCAGAGTCACGGCATTGAAGATTGGTTCAATGGTGCCACCCAACGTGACTTCGCCAACCACCACCAGACCGCCACGCACTGATTTGCGTAATAACGCACTGGCCAGTGCAATCAGCGAAGCTACCCCTGTTTTTGCACCAGACCTGGCGGCATCAAAGCCACGTATCTGGATAGAGAACTCGTGTTCACGGGGGTCACGGTCGCCTACAAGCTGGATGGCTCTGGCATACAGGTTTTGCTCTGCACATCGAATGGATTCCTTGAACTGTGCTGGCACGGGGTTGTTCAGAACCCGTACACCGCTGCCAGGCCCGACAGTGACTTCCAATCGGAACAGTCCTGGGTGTTCGTCCTGGCCACCGGGACTGAGCGTCCAAATCTGGCCGCATTCCAGAGGTTCGTCACCGATGCTGCTTTGACTTTGCAACTCAGGTGTGGACACAAACTTTTCCACGCCTTCAGCACCTATCGTGTAGCTGAAGTGGGTATTGCGAAACTCTGCTGCGCCAATGCGCTTTTGCTGTTCCTTGACTCTGCGGCGCACTTCCAGTGCCAGTCGCACTGCCCATTCAAGGTCTTCATCGTTCACTGGAGCATGCTCGTCTGGGTAAATCAGTTTGAGCAACCCACTCACAGTTTTATTGACACCATTCAAATCCCTGCCTGACAAGGCTCCACCCCAGAACACACACCCCTGTAAAGTGGCCACACGACTCTGACCACGCAACTGCGTAAAACACTCCGACAGGAAATCGCTGACCAAGCCAAAATGGTGGGTCAACATGCCAGGGTTCAGCTTGGGTACATCCCATCCTGGAAGAAAACAGTGAATGCGATCCATGAATGCCGTGTCGTCACGCATTTCTGGAGGCAGTGGGCCAAACAAATGACCTACCCGCTGCTGGTGTTCAACATCTACTTCAAAATTGCCAACCAGTACGATGGAGCCATCGGCACGAATGCTTTCTTTGCCACGCGAAAACTCGCCACTTTCCATGTAGCCCTTCATGATGTTCACACCGTCCTTTTGGTCAAAAGACACGCCAGACACTTCATCGAAGCACACCACGTCATATTGACAAACCAGGCCACGCTGCCCATTGGCATTGTTGACAAACATACGCGCCACACTGGCTTTGCCACCAGAAATCAGGTGTGCATAGGGCGAAACTTGCTGAAACAGATGTGACTTACCGGTACCACGCGGGCCCAACTCCACCAAGTTGTAGTTGCGCTCCACAAAAGGCACCATGCGCAACAACAGTGCATCTTTGGCACGTTCGCTTAAAACCGAAGGCTCAAAGCCAACGCTGCGAAGCAATACATCACGCCACTCGGAGGTATTGAAACTTGCCCGCCCCTTTGTCAATACATCCAGAACTTCGCGTTTTGAAAGCTGGATGGCACGCAAAGAGTCCACTCCAAACGGTCTCCCACCTTTCTCCTGTGCGATGGACGCGTCATACCCCAACGTGACCTCGGCATAAAAGCCACCGGTCAACATACGTTCATGTTCCTTGACCTGCTCAGGTGTGATGCGCACATCGTTCAGGCGAAGACTTGGCAGCGAGGCCACATACGAGTCACTTTTGGCATCCAGCCGAGCCGTGATGATGTCGATGATTTTGACTGAACCCTGTTCTCTGGCACGTGCCTTGAACAGCTCTTCCTCACCGGCTTTAACCGTGCGTGAACTCAATTGACGCTGAACAATGTCAAGACCTTCCTGAATTTCAGTTTCATCGGTGGTGGCACAGTACCGGCCCAGCAAAAACTCCACAACGTAGGTTGGCACAGGAAACTGACGGCTGAAAGTGCGCACCAGGTCCTTGCGCACCACATAGCCTTCAAATGCAGCGCTTGCCTTGTGGTCGAGGTTGTCTAGCTCCATGGCTTTTCCTTATTCCCCGACCACGGTCGGCCTCTTTTGTACCACCTGGCCAGCAGCATCGAGTACCACCACAAATGCGGCCACGCCTTCGTTGGCATCATCCTCCACCGCCAGCGATGCTTTACCATTTTCAATCGTCCTGACGTTGGCAACCAGTGTTGAGTTTGCCAATGCCGCCTTGGTGCGAATATCAACACTTAAGCCGGCGGCTACAGGAGTCACCTCAACCTTGCAGCGTAAACCTGTCCATGTGACTCGTGTGATGTCTACCTTCAGCGCGTGGGCTGTGCCGCCAAAAGCAACCAGTTCCAACACTGGCACCAGGCATTCCTGAAGTGTCAGGCCGCCATGGGTGTAAACCTCACCTGCGTGGAAGTTGGAGATGCCTGGGGCGAATGCAATCTGCACATCCTTGCACCAGTCCCAGCCAAAAGTCAAAGGGGTTCCGTGAGACGAGTCTTTCAACACCGCACAGCGGCCCCACCGTGTTTCTGCTTCAAACTTTGAGAGTGCCGACTTTGGCTGGCCTCCAGGCACCAGCAGCCAACCGTGGTCGGTAACGATACGGAAATGTGCCCATCCTGCTTGCTGCAACTCCGTAACACGCTCCACAATTTGCAGCAATTGATGGTCGATATCACGTGCCAATCGCAGCCCGTGCTCGTGACCAAAATGGTCAAGGTCGCCGCATTCCACCCAAGCCTTACAACCGTTCGCGCTGGGGTCGCCGTTCTCATGCTTGTCCAACACCTGAAAGCCATGGTCAGTCAACAGCTTTCGGAAATTGTGGATAGAAAGCGGTTTCCCGTCCGCTGCCACACTGGGTTCAAAGTCAACATCTGCCTTTTTTCCAGACACCCACTGCGCTATAGGCGATGCCCAGGCTTTGCCGGACGCTGTGACGGACGGCATGCAAGTCCACATGGCGCTGGAAGTGACCTTACCCAAACCCGCTAACTTGGCCTTCAACTGCATGGCAACGTCATAGCGCAGGCCATCGACGAATACAGTGCAAACCCCGTCAAGCGGTGCATCTGTAGCGGCTGCACCCTTGAAACCAGCAGCGGGATTCAATCCACCTTCGGTCTTCACCAGTTCTTGAAACCGATGTGCCAAATCCTCCAGCCAGGGTACATAAATCGCACGCAAGGCCGCACCTACTGCCTCGGTGTCCGCCTTGCTAATGACAGCAGCCAGGGCAAGCATGGCGGCCTGATCAACTTTCCAACCAGACTCTTGATAGCCGGCTGCCAGTTGCGCCAGAGTGGTGCCTACAGGCGTTTGCTTTGATAGCGTTGCCAGCTCAGCCAGATGTTGCAAGCCCCGCACCAGCGGTGCATAGCCCATCTTTGCCCACAGCCAATCGCGACGGCAGCCATGTTCCTTTTCCGCATCAAGCACTTTGACCCGCGCAAGT
>CAIXMC010000145.1 GCA_903920405.1 uncultured beta proteobacterium | reverse complement strand
AGCGCCCGTCCTGCTTGCGTTGGTAGCTATTTTTTTGATAGTAAAAATAAACGACAACATTTGCTAAACTCGTCTCCTTGTATGCGGCCAAGTTGGCTGCTCCACATCACTTTGAATCGCACCCATTGTTAACCCTATCCTTAGGATATGGTCAATAATAAGTTCCGCATTTGGCTCGTCAGATTTGGGCGCACTGCGTCGTTACAAATCGCTTATTGGCTGGGCCACACCGCACGATTTGCGCCTAGCATTGCATCCCAACTCTGACGGCCAAATGCGGAACTTATTATTGACCCTATCCTTAGCGGATAAATAAGGAGCATTCATGACTTTTGCCTTGGAAACAGCCGCCCATCCTGTGGGCTTGCGTCGTGTCGCCATTGACCCTGTCTCTCGTGTTGAAGGGCACGGCAAGGTCACATTGCTACTCGACGAGCACAATAACGTTCAGCAAGCCAGGCTGCACATTGTTGAGTTTCGTGGTTTTGAAAAATTCATCGAAGGCCGCCCGTATTGGGAAGTGCCGGTCATGGTGCAGCGTTTGTGTGGCATCTGTCCGGTGTCGCACCACCTCGCCGCTGCCAAAGCGTTTGATCGCGTTGTGGGGGCTGTGCCTGTGAGCGCCAGTGCTACGGCTGTTCGCCGGCTGATGCATTATGGGCAAATTTTGCAATCTCACGCACTGCATTTTTTTCATTTGTCCTCGCCCGACTTGCTGTTTGGGTTTGATTCTGACGTGGCCAAGCGCAACATTGTCGGCATCGCGCAAGCTCACCCTGATATTGCAAAAAAAGGCATTTTTCTGCGCAAATTTGGCCAGGAAATCATTCGTATCACCTCAGGCAAACGGGTTCACGGCACAGGTGCTGTGCCCGGTGGCGTCAATAAACTGGTCACTGCTGCAGAACGCGACATCTTGTTGCGTGATGTTCCGCAAATGCTGCAATGGGCACAAGATGCTGTGACCATTGTCAAACAGTTGCATGCGCACCAGCCGGCGCTCTATCACAATTTTGCCAGTTTTCATTCCAATTGGATGTCTTTGGTGCGTTTGGATGGCGCTCTTGATTTGTATGACGGTGTGCTGCGTGCGCGTGATGCCATGGGCAAAATTGTGTTCGATGGTCTTCAAGATCAGCGTTATCTGGATGAGATTGAAGAAGAGGTTCGCCCCTGGAGTTACATGAAATTTCCCTATTTGCGCAGTCTGGGGCCAAATCTGGGTTGGTATCGCGTAGGGCCGCTCGCACGGGTACAAAATTGCGACTTTATCCCTAGCGAACGCGCTGAAGTGGAGCGTCAGGTTTTTGTAGCATGGGGAAAAGGCGAACTGCTTCACTCTTCATTGGCTTACCACTGGGCGCGCATGATTGAAATGCTGCACTGTGTGGAAGTGGTCGGCAATATTCTGGCTGACCCGGCCTTGCTCTCTGGCGACCTGCTTACTACTGGTGTTCGCCAGCGCGGTGGAGTGGGTGTGATTGAGGCTCCGCGTGGCACACTGATTCACGACTACGACGTGGGTGACGATGATTTGGTGACACGATGCAACCTGATTGTTTCAACCACTCACAATAACCAGGCCATGAATGAGGCCGTGCGGTGTGTCGCTCGTGATTATCTGAACGGCCACGACATCACCGAAGGCCTGCTCAACCACATTGAGGTCGCCATTCGCGCTTATGACCCCTGCCTGTCCTGCGCCACCCACGCATTGGGCAAAATGCCACTGGAAGTTTCTCTGGTGGCAGCAGATGGCACACTGCTGGACTATCGACAAACCGCGTCTCACGCTGCGCATGAAAATAATGGTGATTTATGCCTCTAGCCCTTATCAGATATACGTAGTATGCTATGTAATGCATATCATTTTTGACTGATGTGAGCCGCTAGGCGTGACTGCACCGATACTGATTTTTGGCTGGGGCAATCCAAGCCGTGGCGATGATGCGCTCGGGCCTTTGTGTGTGGCAGCCTTGGCAGACCTTCTGCCCAAGGAATGGCAAACCCAAATCGAGTTTTTGGAGGACTATCAGTTGCAGGTGGAACATGCTCTTGACATGGTAGGTCGCCAACAGGTGTTGTTCATCGATGCCAGTCTGACAGCCACTGCCCCCTTTGAAGTGACCCAACTTCAAGCTGCGCTAGATGTCTGTGTGACCACACACGCCATGTCACCACAAGCGCTGATGCAGGTTTATCACCACCTGAACGGCCAGACACCGCCGCCATGTACCTTGCTGGCCATTCGTGGCGAAACCTTTGAATTAGGACAGCCGCTTGGGGTCAATGCACAGGCACACCTTAAAGCCGCCCTGCAATGGGCTTGGCAACTGCTGGAATCGAGTGCGTTTCAATGCGTCGTTGCGCAGTCTTGTCGAACAACCAAGTAGGGCAAGGCTGCATGTAAAAATTGATCCATTTTTTTGATTGTGTTTGTTTTTTTTAACCTGTTCCAAGGAGTTTTCATCATGGCTCATATTGCTGTTGTTTTTCATTCTGGCTACGGCCACACCCTGCGCATGGCGCAATCTGTCGCTGAAGGTGCTGGTGCAGATGCCGAACTCGTCGCTATTGACGCTGAGGGCAACGTTTCTGAAAAGGACTGGGCCAAGCTCAGTGCTGCTGACGCCATTATCTTTGGCAGCCCAACTTATATGGGGTCGGTAAGCTGGCAGTTCAAGAAATTTGCCGATGCCTCCAGCAAGCCCTGGTTTGGTCAAGCCTGGAAAGACAAAATTTTTGCAGGCTTTACCAATAGCGCCACCATGAATGGTGACAAACTATCGACACTGCATTACCTTTTCACACTGGCCATGCAGCATGGTGGTATCTGGGTGGGTACTGCGTTAATGCCCAGCAACGCCAAGGCAGCGCAGCGCAATGACATCAACTATGTCGGATCATCCTCGGGTGCCATGGCACAAACGCCATCAGATGCATCGCCTGCTGAAATGTTGACCGGCGACCTGGAAACCGCTCGACTGTTGGGTGTGCGTGTCGCAGAGATGACAGCCAGATTCAAGGCTTAAATCGGCATCTACAGTGGCTCATCCCAAAATTCTGTTTGGTTTTCATGCCGTGGGGGTGCGTCTGAAAACCGCGCCCCAATCGATTCTCGAAGTTTACGTTGACCCATCGCGCCGTGATGCGCGTATGCGCCAGTTTATGGCGCGGGTTGGCGAGGCAGGGGTGCGTTTGCTAGACGCTGATGGCGCACGTCTGGCTCAACTGTGCGGTGGACACGGCCATCAGGGTGTCGCAGCTCGTGTTCATGCACTTACCCCCGTCACATCTCTGGATGAACTGCTGGAACAACTCGAAGACAGTCAAGCCAACTTGCCTGTGGCATCACAGGTGCAGCCTTTGATTTTGGTGTTGGATGGTGTGACAGACCCCCACAATTTAGGCGCCTGTTTACGTGTGGCCGATGGCGCAGGTGTTCACGCCGTGATAGCCCCCAAAGACCACGCGGCTGGCATTAATGCCACGGTTGCCAAAGTGGCCAGTGGTGCAGCAGAGACTGTGCCTTATTTAATGGTCACCAATCTCGCACGCACACTCAAAGAACTCAAAGAGCGATCCATCCTTATCATTGGCACCAGTGAAACAGCCACCAACACCTTGTACTCTATCGATTTGACAGGGCCTGTGGCTTTGGTGATGGGTGCTGAAGGCGATGGATTACGTCACTTGACTGCTCAAACCTGTGATGCCTTGATGAAAATTCCCATGCGTGGTGCTTTGGAAAGCCTGAACGTGTCGGTCGCTTGTGGCATCTGCCTGTTTGAGGCTGTGCGCCAGCGACATTTCAAATGAAGAAATTTACAAAACTGCACTAATCACTTTGCCTTGGCTTGGTGCGTTGCATCCACTAATACCTTAATATCCGTCTGCTGATTCAACAGGTCATTTCACCCCCTTCACCATGCGCTTCATCCCACCTTTTGTCAAGCTCGTCAGTCGATCATCTGGCCTGGCATTGTGCGCATCCTTATGGCTGGGGGCTTGTGCTCTCACCCCCCCAAAGGTTGACAGTTCTGAACCCGTATCTGTTGAGTCAAACCTCCAGACACCCTGGTGGCAGGATTTCAATGACATCTTGCTGAACGATTTGATCGCCCAGGCCTTGCGTGCCAATACCAGCATTCAAACCGCACAATCTGCTTTGCAGCAAGCCCGCGCCTTGCGTGATGTGGCGCTGGCAGCCACTCGCTTCAACCTCACTCTTTCTGGCACAGCCCAGCGCAGTCAGAGCGAATTTTCAAATGCTGTGAGTACCTTCAAGTCTGGGCTTGACGCACGCTGGGAGCTTGATGTTTTTGGCGCCAATGCCAGCCAACTGAACGCCAGCGAAGCCGATGCTAAAGCGGTGCAATTCAGTTTGGCAGACGTGCAGTTAAGCGTGACTTGCGAGGTTGCCCTGGCCTACATTCAACTGCGCAGTCAGCAAACCCAACTGTCTATTGCTCAGCAAAATTTATCCATCCAGCAAAAAACGCAAGACATGACGAATTGGCGAACCCAAGCCGGCATGTCAAGTGAGCTGGATTTGGCGCAATCCCGTGCCGCAACAGCGCAAACTGCTGCACAGATACCTGCCTTGCAAAGCGCCCTAGCCAAAACACGGCACAGTTTGGCCATTTTGACCGCACAGCAACCCAAAGCGATGGATCAGGTTTTGTCCGACACAAAAGCCATACCGCAAACCAGCCACGTCACAGACTTTGACATTCCGGCTGACACCTTGCGCCAAAGACCCGATGTTCGCGCAGCACAGCAGCGCGTAGAAGCCGCCTTGCAACGCAGCCACGTAGCAGAGGCAGCGACCAAGCCTGGTTTCAATTTGGGCGGCACTCTGTCCTGGACGGCCATGACCCTGTCAGGCGTAGGCAGCGCTCCTTTGGCCAGCTCTTTGCTGGGCAGTGTGTCGTTTCCCTTGTTTGACGGCGGTGCCACCAAAAGCCAGGTACTCGCACAAAACGCAGCACTGCAACAAACAAGACTGGCTTATGAAAACGCCGTGTTGGTCGCTTTGAAAGACGTTGAAGACGCTCTGACTGCCCTGCACCACGACCACCTGCGCCTGGCGCAATGGGTGCAATCTGCCAGTGCATCGACGCAGGCAGCCACGCTAGCGCAACACCGCTACACCAGTGGCTTGACAGATTTTCAGACCGTTTTGCAAACCCAACGCACTTTGCAAGATGCCCAAAATAGTGTGGCCAGCGTGCAGGCAGACTTAAGTGCTGACCATGTGGGTCTGATCAAAGCGTTAGGCGGTGGCTGGCAAGAGCTACCCATCACCATCAACAGGTAAACCTTATGGACGATACCCACGATACCAAGATGGCTGCGCCAATAGGCAACGCCAATGACCTGCAAACCCTGTTGGCAGAGCCAGCGCATCGCGCGTGGTGGCAGCGCCTATCCTTGTGGCTGACACTTGGCATCCTCGCTTTGTGCATCGGTGGCTATTGGGTCTGGCAGCAAAGCCAGCAGCGCGCAACAGCCCCCAGCTTTGTGACCGAGGCCGCCGCCCGAGGCAACCTGACGCTGATGGTGACGGCTACCGGCACATTGCAACCCACCCGCACCGTCAATATAGGCAGTGAACTCTCGGGCACCGTGTTGCGCGTGCTGGTAGATGTCAATGATCGCGTGAAAAAAGGCCAGGTACTGGTAGAACTTGACACCGCCAAGCTAACCGACCAGGTCACGCGATCTCGCGCAGCGTTAAACGCCGCCAAGGCACAATTGGCGCAAGCCAGTGCAACCGTCACCGAAACCCAGGCCAATTTGGCACGGCTGCAAGAAGTTGCGCGGCTCTCTGCTGGTAAAGTGCCTTCAGCCACTGAACTAGACAGCGCTCGCGCAAGTCTGGCGCGTGCCCTTGCAGCCCAAGACAGCGCACAGGCCAATCTGGAGTCTGCCCGCGCATCGCTTTCTACCGATGAAACCAATTTATCCAAAGCATTTATCCGATCGCCTACCCATGGCGTGGTACTGACGCGATCGGTCGATCCCGGCAATGCCGTGGCAGCTTCATTGCAGGCAGTCACTTTGTTTTCCATCGCCGAAGACCTGTCTCAATTGCTTTTGCGCGTGAACGTGGATGAAGCCGATGTTGGCCGCGTCAGGGTGGGGCAAAAAGCCGGTTTTACCGTCAGCGCCTTTCCTTCGAGACATTTTCCAGCCACCATCACCCGCGTGTCTTATGGCTCGACCATCACCGATAACGTGGTCACTTACGTCACCCAGTTGGATGTCACCAATACAGACCTCAGCCTTCGTCCGGGCATGACGGCCACTTGTACCATCACCGCCGTGGAGCGTCAAAATGTGCTGCTGGTCCCCAATACTGCCTTGCGGTTTTCACCCACCCAGGCAGATGCCACATCCGCCAAATCGGGTAGCAACATCATGGGCACCATGATGCCGCGTATGCCTAGAACCGGTGCGCGCAAAACGGTCACTGGCAATGGCATGGCCAAACAGGTCTGGGTGTTGCGTGATGGTGCGCCGGTCGCCGTGAACATCACTCCTGGCATCAGCGACGGACGCATGACCGAAATCACCGGTGGCGACTTGAAGGAAGGCATGGCCGTCATCACCGACCAGCGCGGCACAACCAGCACCCAACCATGAGCTTGGCACTGATTGAGCTGGCCGGCGTGACCAAGGTCTATGGCCGAGGTGCCACGGCCTTGCAAGCGCTCAAAGGGGTCGATTTGCGCATTGACGCAGGCGACTTTGTAGCCATCATGGGGCCTAGTGGTTCGGGCAAATCGACCGCTATGAACATGCTGGGCTGCCTGGACAGTCCCACCACTGGAGCTTATCTGTTTAACGGTACGCATGTTGAAAATTTGACCCGTGACCAGCGCGCTCTGCTTCGCAGGCGTTACTTGGGATTTGTGTTTCAGGGTTTTAACTTGCTGGCGCGAACCTCTGCCCAGGAAAATGTTGAGTTGCCGTTGCTGTACCGTGGCGAGCCTGCCAAAAAACGCCACGCTTCAGCCAAAAAAGCCTTGGCATCGGTGGGGTTGGCAGGCTGGGAACATCACACCCCGGCAGAGCTGTCAGGAGGGCAACAGCAGCGCGTGGCTATTGCGCGTGCCATTGTGACTGAGCCAACGGTGTTATTGGCGGATGAACCCACAGGCAATCTGGACACTAAACGCAGCCATGAAATCATGGAACTTCTCTGGAATCTCAATGCAGATCATGGCATTACCGTGCTGATGGTGACGCACGAGGGTGACATGGCACAGTATGCCAAACGCATCGTTCATTTTGTCGATGGTGTGGTGGCGAGCGACGCACGCAATGCCCATCCCACCGCGTTTCAAATCCCCGTCAAGGAGGCTGCCTGATGTGGCTAAGCACCCTTTTATTAGCATTGCGCTCCATCCGACGCAACCTGCTTCGCTCATTTCTGACTGTACTGGGCATTGTGATTGGCGTGAGCGCCGTGATTACCATGGTCACCGTGGGCAACGGGGCGACTTTGGCGATTCAAAATCAAATCGCTGGCTTAGGCACTAATTTGCTGCAAGTGCGCCCGGGTCAGCGTATGGGACCAGGTGGAGGCGGCGGTGGTGCGCCTGCGTTCAAGGAAGCTGATGCCAGGGCGATTGCCTCCCAAGTCAGCGGCTTGCTGGCAGTAGCTGCTGAAGCCCGAAGCTCTGCCACTGTGGTGCTTGATGGCCGCAACTGGAACAGCAGCATCACGGGCAGCAGCAACGACTGGCTCATCACCGGCAACTGGACTATCTCTGACGGGCGGTCATTTACCAATGATGAACAACGCGCCGGTGCGTCCGTATGTCTGATAGGTCAAACCGTGCAACGCGAACTGTTTGCCAATCGTCCTGCTGTAGGGGTTTTGATTCGCGTCAAGCAAATTACCTGCGAAGTCATTGGTGTGTTGGCCTCCAAAGGGCAAGGTGCTTTTGGTAATGACCAAGATGACCTGGTTCTAATGCCTTTGTACACGCTACAGAGGCGCGTTACTGGCAACACCCGTGTCAACACTCTGCTGGTATCCATGCAAGACGGCAGCAACCCCGAACGTGTCAAAGCATCATTGATCCAATTGCTGCGTGAGCGCCGCAAGCTCGCTGAAGGCGATGAAGACAACTTCAACGTACTTGACACCAAACAATTGGGCGACACCTTTGCCAGCACCACCAAGGTAATGACCACGCTCCTGGGTGCAGTAGCGGCGGTCAGTTTACTGGTGGGTGGCATTGGCATCATGAACATCATGCTAGTCAGTGTGACCGAACGTACCCGAGAAATTGGCCTGCGCCTAGCCATTGGCGCAATGGAAGGTGCGGTTTTGCTGCAGTTTTTGATAGAAGCCGTGGTGCTTGCAGCCATTGGCGGCCTGATTGGCATGGTGCTGGCGCTGGGTGCATCCGTAGGGCTGGCCTACTTTATGAGCGTGCCTTTTGTCTTTAGCCCCAGCGTCAATTTAATTGCATTCATTTTTTCTGCAGGCATTGGCGTGGTCTTTGGCTATTTTCCGGCACGCAGTGCAGCCCGACTGGACCCCATTGAAGCGCTAAGGCACGAGTAATTCTCTGGCGCGTTCAACTGATGAAGTCAGGATCATTTGCGTCGTTACAAGTCACTGATGTGGCTTAGGATATGGTCAACAATAACTTCCACATTTGGCCGTCTGGTTTGGGATGCAACGCTAGGCGCAAATCGTGCGGTGTGGCTCAGCCACATAAGCGATTTGTAACGACGCAGTGCGCCCAAATCTGACGAGCCAAATGCGGAACTGATTATTGACCATATCCTTCAGT
>CAIXMC010000144.1 GCA_903920405.1 uncultured beta proteobacterium | reverse complement strand
GTCGTTACAAATCGCGCAGTGTGGCCCAGCCACAAAAGGATGTGGTCAGTAATAAGTTCCGCATTTGGCTCGTCAGAATTCGGCGCACTGCGTCGTTACAAATCGCTTATGTGGCATGGCCACACCGCGCGATTTGCGCCTAGCATTGCATCCCTACTCTGACGGCCAAATGGGGAACTTATTACTGACCATATCCTAAGCGATTTGTAACGACGGTCTGACCCATCTGATGGATGGTCTTGTCACCACGTAAAGCCTCCAAGCCAAACCTGGCTTTGAACTCTGGCGTGTGTATTTTGTGTTTCTTGGTTTCGCTCACTTTTTTGTACTCTTGGTTTTGAGGATATCTTGAATTGTTGTCTCAAATTCGGGGTTCACTTTACTGTGTCACATCATTGTCACAATCTTGTATTAAATTCGTCTTTGTCGTACCCTCAGGAACGCGACAAACCACTAATTAACCAAAGGACAAGAGATGAATTCAAGCCCAATCAAGACGATGTTGGCAACCACGGTATTTTTCGGAGCAGTTCAGATCACTGGCTTGGCTATTGCGCAAGAAATTACCGGTGCAGGTGCCACTTTTCCAGCACCGCTTTATGCCAAGTGGGCATCTGACTACTACAAGGCCACCGGTGTCAAGGTCAATTACCAATCGGTAGGCTCTGGTGCTGGCATCAAACAGATTGATTCCAGAACTGTGGATTTTGGGGCATCTGACATGCCTCAAACTGATGAAGTTTTGAAAACCAAAGGCCAGTTTCAGTTTCCTACTGTCATTGGAGGCACGGTGCCGGTCATCAACATCAAAGGCATTGCACCTGGGCAAATGAAGCTCGATGGTCAAGTGCTTGGCGACATTTACCTAGGCAAAATCACCCAATGGAATGATGCTGCCATTCAAGCATTGAACCCTGGTTTGGTTTTGCCAGATGCAGCCATTGCTCCTGTGCGCCGTGCAGATGGTTCGGGTACCACGTTTAACTTTACCAATTATTTGAGCCGCGTTCATCCCGAGTGGAAAAGCAAAGTAGGCGAAGGCACAGCCGTAAACTGGCCTGTGGGTGCAGGTGGCAAGGGCAATGAAGGAGTGGCTGCTTTTGTGAATCGTCTGCCTAACTCGATTGGTTATGTTGAGTATGCGTATGTCAAACAAAACAAGATGACTTATACCTTGTTGAAAAATAAAGACGGCGCTTTTGTTGCTCCTGGTGAAGATGCTTTTAAGTCTGCTGCTGCAGGCGCTAACTGGAATCAGTCCTTTTACCAGTTGATTACGGATCAGCCCGGCAAAGCTACATGGCCTATTTCAACGGCCACATTTATTTTGATGCACGTTATCCAGGACAAACCTGAAAAAGCCGCTACAGCGTTTAAATTCTTTTCGTGGGCTTATCAATATGGCGACAAAACTGCTTCCAGTCTGGATTATGTGGCCTTGCCTGACAGTGTAATAACCACGGTTGAAAAAGCATGGGGCAATGTCAAAGACACATCCGGAAAATATATCACCTGGAAATAAGCCAGAGTAAGGATATGGTCAACAATAAATTTTACATCTACTTTTTCTTTTAAGTCATTTATTTATAATATAACTTAAACGTATTAATACGTATCAAATTTACTTTTGTATGACCTATTATTCCTTCATGAAATTGGCCAAGTCGTGTCGATTGGCTGATTTTATTTTTGCCTGGCTGGCTAAAGGTGCTGCGTTATTCACCCTGGGTTCACTCGTTGCCATTTTGGCTTCGCTCACTGTCAATGCCTGGCCTGCCATTCATGCTTATGGGCTGAGTTTTTTGACCCATGCAACGTGGGACCCCGTCAAGGAGGAGTTTGGTGGATTGGTCATGATTTACGGCACTTTGATGACTTCACTGATTGCATTGTTGATTGCAGTGCCTGTGAGTTTTGGCATTGCGCTTTTTTTGACGGAGTTATCTCCTACCTGGTTAAAACGCCCCTTGGGAACCGCCATTGAATTACTGGCCGCTATTCCCTCGATTGTGTATGGCATGTGGGGTTTGCTGGTATTTGGTCCTTTGCTTTCTTGTTATGTTCAAAAACCATTGCAAGAGATTTTTCGGGGTGTACCTTACCTTGAAGCTCTGTTTTCAGGCCCCCCTGTGGGTATTGGTATTTTGTCGGCGGGTATTATTTTGGCCATTATGATTATTCCGTTTATTGCAGCCGTCATGCGTGATGTGTTTGAAGTCACACCCACGCTGCTCAAAGAGTCAGCGTATGGTTTGGGTGCCACCACCTGGGAGGTTATTTTGACCGTCGTTTTGCCTTATACCAAAACCGGTGTGATTGGTGGCATCATGCTGGGATTAGGGCGTGCCATTGGCGAGACCATGGCCGTTACGTTTGTCATTGGAAATTTCAATCAACTGGATTCATTGAGTTTATTTCAGGCCGCCAACAGCATTACTTCCGCTTTGGCCAATGAATTTGCTGAAGCTGGAGAAGGGCTACACCAAGCCTCGTTGATGTACCTGGGTCTGGTTTTGTTTTTTATTACATTTGTGGTGTTGTCACTGTCAAAACTATTATTAAGTCAGCTTCGCAAAAATGAAGGCTTGCCATCATGACGATTTCCACAGCACGTGAGCGGCGGTACGCGCAACGCAAACTTGTGAATTTTTTCGCGCTGGTGTTGTCATTATTGGCCATGGCGTTTGGGTTATTTTGGTTGTTCTGGATTTTGTTGGAGACCGTTCGTTTGGGGTTTGCGGGATTAACCTGGGTCACACTGAGCCAAATGACCCCACCCCCTAATGATGAAGGCGGGTTGCTGAACGCCATCTACGGCTCATTGGTGATGGTGTCGCTCGCTACCTGTGTGGGTGCACCGATCGGTGCGATGGCCGGTATTTACCTGGCCGAATATGACTGTGATAGCACTTTGGCTTCGGTCACGCGCTTTGTCAATGACATTTTGTTATCCGCACCGTCCATTGTGATTGGCTTGTTTGTTTATGCGGTGGTGGTGACAAGGTTTAGGTCGTTTTCAGCGTATGCCGGCATCATGGCATTGACTTTGATTGTGATTCCGGTGGTGGTGCGTACCACTGAAAACATGCTTCGCTTGGTACCTGCCTCTTTGCGTGAGGCCGCTTACGCTTTGGGTGCGCCGAAGTGGAAGGTGATACTAAGCATCACCATGCGATCAGCGCGTTCTGGTGTGGTCACAGGTGTTTTGCTGGCTGTGGCGCGTATTGCCGGTGAAACTGCACCTTTGTTATTTACGGCATTAAGCAATCAATTCTGGACATCAAGTTTGAACGAGCCGATGGCCAGTTTGCCGGTCACCATTTTCAAATTTGCCATGAGTCCTTTTGAAAATTGGCAAAAATTGGCTTGGGCGGGTGTATTTTTAATGACCATGGCAGTTTTGGCATTGAATATTTTGGCGCGCATAGTGACGCGGCAAAAGATTTGAAATTATTTTATGTCTAAAGGTTGTGAATGACTGCAACGAATGTCAATAACGAACGCTTCAAGATTTCCGTCAGAAATCTTGATTTTTATTATGGAAAATTTCACGCGCTCAAAAAAATCAACCTTGATATTCCTGACAACAAGGTGACTGCATTTATTGGCCCATCAGGCTGCGGAAAATCAACATTATTGCGTGTGTTTAACCGCATGTTTGAGTTGTATCCCGATCAGCGTGCCACCGGTGAAGTGATTCTGGATGGTGAAAATTTACTCACCAGCAAACAAGATGTTGCTCTGCTTCGTGCCAGGGTTGGCATGGTATTTCAAAAGCCTACGCCGTTTCCCATGTCGATTTTTGACAATATCGCCTTTGGGGTGAAATTATTTGAATCACTCAGCACTGCAGACTTGGAAGAACGTGTGGAATGGGCGCTGCGCAAGGCTGCATTGTGGGGCGAGGTCAAAGACAAGCTCAATCAAAGTGGTTCTAGTCTGTCGGGTGGTCAGCAACAGCGCTTGTGCATTGCGCGGGGTGTGGCCATCAAGCCCGAAGTTTTGCTGCTCGATGAGCCTTGTTCAGCGTTGGACCCTATCTCGACTGCCAAAATTGAAGAGCTGATCATTGAACTCAAACAAGATTACACCGTGCTGATTGTGACCCACAATATGCAGCAGGCAGCTCGTTGCAGTGACAACACGGCCTATATGTATCTGGGAGATTTAGTGGAATTTGGCACGACCGAACAAATATTTTTCAAACCCACGCGGCAAGAGACAGAATATTACATTACAGGCCGGTTTGGCTAATATTATTGGCTTTGTATCCACCTTATTGAAAGCAATATCCCCATGTCTGAAAAACATTTATCCACACAGTTTGATACTGAACTGAACGCCGTCTCCACCCGCATGATGGAACTCGGCGGACTTGTAGAGTCTCAAATTCACCAAGCCATGTATGCCTTGTCCCGTTTAAGTGTTGAAGTGGCTGAACAAGTCACGGGTACCGAGGTCAGGGTCAATGCCATGGAGGTTGAAATTGACCGTGAATTGTCCAGCATCATTGCACGCCGCCAACCCACGGCCAGCGATTTGCGTTTGTTGATGGCCATCTCGAAAGCCACGGCTAATTTGGAAAGAGTGGGAGATGAAGCCGAAAAAATAGCACGTATGGTGCTTTCCATCATCCACAACAATGCCCCACGATCACTTCCGTCGCTAGAGCTGCGGGTAGCCTCTGATTTGGCTTCTGGACTACTTCGCAAGGCACTCGATGCCTTTGCACGGCTGGATACCACCGCAGCCTTGGCTATTTTGAAAGAAGACGATTTGATTGATAAAGAGTTTGATGGTTTTGTGCGAAAACTCATCACTTACATGATGGAAGACCCGCGAACCATTTCGCCTAGTCTTGATCTTTTGTTTTTGGCTAAAGCCATTGAACGCATAGGCGACCATGCCAAAAACATTGCCGAGCTGATTATTTATATTGTCAAAGGGGCTGACATTCGGCATACCTCCATGGAAAAAATTGAATCGGTAATCCAATGAAGTATTTACCCGGTGTGCTGATTGTTGAAGACGAGCCTGCCATTGCTGAGTTGATTTCTGTCAATTTGCGCCACAGTGGTTTTCGTCCTGTCTGGGCGATGGACGGTGTCACGGCGCAAGCCGAAATCAATGCCGTTTTGCCCGATGTGATTTTGTTGGACTGGATGTTGCCTGGTGAGTCCGGCTTGTTGCTGGCCAAACGCTGGCGCGCCCACCCGCGCTCCAAAGCCGTTCCCATCATCATGCTCACAGCACGCAGCGAAGAGTTTGACCGCGTGGCGGGGTTGGAGGCTGGTGCTGATGATTACATTGCCAAACCTTTTTCAACCAAAGAACTGATCGCTCGCATTCGTGCCGTTTTGCGGCGGCGTTCCCCTGAACAGGATGTGGCTGTTGTTACCTTGGGCAAACTGGGCATGGATCCTGCCACTTACCGCGTGACGTTTGATAACCAATTCATCAAATTGGGGCCAACCGAATTCAAATTACTGCACTACCTGATGACCCACGCCGAGCGCGTTCACAGCCGTTCGCAATTGCAGGACAAAGTGTGGGGCGACCATGTTTTTATTGAGGAACGCACCGTAGATGTTCACGTCAAACGCCTGCGAGAAGCCCTAGGTGAGCCTGCTGCTTGCATGGTTGAAACCGTTCGCGGTGCGGGTTATCGAATCACCACGCAAGTGCCTTGACTTTTGCCAGAATTCTGCCATCTGTACGATGAACTAAGGATAGGGTCAACAATAAGTTGTGCATTTGGCCGTCAGAGTTAAAGATGCAATGCCAGGCGCAAATCGTGCGGTGTGGCCTAGCCACATAAGCGATTTGTAACGACGCAGTGCGCCCAGATCTGACGAGCCAAATGCACAACTTATTGCAAACCACATCCTAAAATCAACGCTGATATCTTCATAGATTGTTGCTGCGGACAACGCTCTCACCTCTTTTCGCCTTATCAAGCCCCCACGATGGATTGCCATGCAAGACAAATACCTCCCTCAAGACATTGAAAAAACAGCGCAGGCACATTGGCAGGCCATGGACGCCTATCGGGTGACCGAAAACGCGCAAAATGCCCAGGGCCAGCCCAAAAAGAAGTTTTACGCCTGCTCCATGTTGCCCTACCCCAGCGGCAAGCTACACATGGGCCATGTGCGCAACTACACCATCAACGACATGCTCACACGCTATTTGCGCATGAATGGCTACAACGTGTTGATGCCTATGGGGTGGGATGCTTTTGGTTTGCCTGCTGAAAATGCAGCGCTGAAAAACGGTGTGCCTCCTGCCCAGTGGACGTTTGACAACATTGCCACCATGCGCCAACAAATGAATGCGATGGGCTTGGCCATTGATTGGAGCCGTGAAATTGCCACCTGCACGCCTGAGTATTACAAGTGGAATCAGTGGCTGTTTTTGAAGATGCTCGAACGTGGCATTGCGTACCGCAAAACTCAAATTGTTAATTGGGATCCCATTGACAAAACCGTGCTAGCCAACGAACAGGTGATTGACGGCAAGGGATGGCGCACAGGCGCAGTGGTTGAAAAGCGTGAAATTCCGGGTTATTACCTCAAAATCACTGACTACGCTGAAGAGCTTTTGGCCAATGTCACCGGCAACAATATGCCCGGCTGGCCTGATCGCGTCAAACTGATGCAAGACAACTGGCTTGGCAAAAGCGAAGGCGTTCGCTTTGCCTTCACGCATGACATTCAAAGTGCAGATGGCGCTTTGATTGGTAATGGCCGTATGTTTGTGTTTACCACCCGCGCCGACACCATCATGGGCGTCACGTTTTGCGCAGTCGCTCCAGAGCATCCCTTAGCCACGCACGCAGCAGCTTCCAACCCTGTTCTGGCAGCGTTTATTGAAGAATGCAAAAAAGGCGGGACGACCGAGGCCGAACTTGCCCAAAAGGAAAAAGAAGGCATGCCCCTCGGCCTGTTTGTCACACACCCCTTAACACAAGAGCCTGTGGCCCTGTGGGTAGGCAACTATGTGCTGATGAGCTATGGCGATGGTGCTGTGATGGGCGTACCAGCGCATGACGAACGCGATTTTGCCTTTGCCTTGAAATACCAACTTCCCATTCAGCAAGTCGTGAGTGTGGCCAATCAGGCGTTTGATACTTCGGTCTGGCAAGACTGGTATGCCGAAAAAGGCAGCGGTGTCGCCATCTGCTCGGGCAAATATGACGGGCTGGTTTTTAGTGAATGTGTCAAGGCCGTTCTGTCTGACTTGACCGCCATGGGGCTGGGCGAGAAAAAAGTCACCTGGCGGCTGCGCGACTGGGGTATATCGCGCCAGCGTTATTGGGGCACCCCCATTCCCATCATCCACTGTGACGAACACGGTGCCGTTCCCGTGCCTGAAAAAGACCTGCCGGTGGTATTGCCCCAAGATTGCATTCCTGATGGCTCTGGCAATCCACTGCACCGGCACGAAGGCTTTCATGCGGGTGTGACTTGTCCCCTCTGCGGCAAAAAAGCGCGACGTGAAACCGACACCATGGACACCTTTGTCGATAGCGCGTGGTACTTTATGCGCTACTGCGACCCCCACAATGACCAGGCCATGGTCGGCGCTGGGGCAGACTACTGGATGCCGATGGACCAGTACATTGGCGGCATTGAACACGCCATTTTGCATCTTCTGTATGCACGTTTTTGGACCAAGGTCATGCGAGACATGGGCTTGGTCAAAGTGGACGAACCCTTCACCCAATTGCTAACCCAGGGCATGGTGCTCAACCATATCTATTCACGCCGCACCCATCAAGGTGGCAAGGATTATTTTTGGCCCCATGACGTGGAACAGGTGAGTGATGAAGCCGGCAGGGTCACAAATGCCAGGCTCATCCACACTGTGGGCGATTTGCCTGTGGGCACGCCCATTGACTATGAAGGCATAGGCACCATGTCAAAATCCAAAAACAACGGGGTGGATCCGCAGGATTTGATCGCAAAGTATGGAGCAGATACAGCACGCATCTACACCATCTTCACCGCCCCGCCTGAAGCCACGCTTGAATGGAACGATGCCTCAGTCGAGGGCAGTTACAGATTTTTACGTCGCGTCTGGAACTTTGCCGTCAAGCTATACGCTACTGATAACATAGCTACCAACGCAAGCCTGGCGGGCGCTACAGCCCTTTTTGATATAAATTTTGGCACTAAAGCCAAGGCATTGCGGCGCACCATTCACAGTGTTCTCAAACAGGTGGACAACGACTATCAGCGCATGCAATACAACACAGTCGTCAGCGGTGTCATGAAAATGATCAACGCGCTCGATGACTTTAAGGCCACAGACAACGCAGGTGCCAAAGAGGCGCTGATGGAAGGTTTCTCTATTTTGTTGCGCTGCTTGTACCCTGTTACCCCGCACATTGCCCATGTCTTGTGGGAAGCGTTGGGTTATGCCCATGTGATGGGCGATTTGCTTGATGCCTCTTGGCCCAGGGTGGACCCACAGGCCCTGGTGCAAGATGACATTGAAATGATGCTGCAAGTCAATGGCAAACTGCGCGGCTCCATTGTGGTGAGTACAAGCGCCGACACCACAGCCATTGAGCAGGCGGCTATTCACAGCGATGTTTTTAGAAGAGTGGCACCGGGGGCTATCCCCAAAAAGGTGATTGTGGTGAAGGGCAGACTGGTCAATCTGGTGGTGTAAGGTGTGACCATGAAGTTTTGTCTTGTCGGCATTGGAAATATGGGCTTGCCCAAACTAAGTCTGGTGTGGGCACTTTTGGTGTTGGGGCTATTGACTGGCTGCGGCTTTCATCTGCGCGGCAACCTGGCATTCGCCTTCTCCAGCATTGCCATCACGCCCTACCCGGGCAGTGCCGTGGCACAAGAACTGCGGCGTTCCTTGGGCAGCGCGGTCAACGTTCTCAAACCCCATGATCCGCTGACGCAAGCTCAATTGGTCATGAACGTGTTGAGTGAGCAGCGAGAAAAAACAGTGGTGGGGGTGAATGCGTCAGGTCAGGTTCGCGAATTTCAGTTGCGCAACCGTGTCAAATTCAGTCTGACAACGCCACAAGGCCGAGAGATATGGGCTGAAAATGAGATTTTGCAGCAGCGTGACATCAGCTACAACGAGTCCGCCGCCCTTGCCAAAGAGGCTGAAGAAATTTTGCTCTACCGCGATATGCAGACCGACATCGTGCAACAAATCATGCGCCGTTTGGCGACAGTCAAGCTATTTTGATGGCAACTCAGGATCAGGATCAGGATCAGGATCAGGATTAGGATTAGGATTAGGATTAGGATTAGGATTAGGTGCGATTCAAAGTGATGTGGAGAAGTCAACTTGGCCGCATACAAGGAGACGAGTTTGGCGAATGTGTTTGCCTATTTTTACTATTAAAAAAATAGCTAACTATGCAAGCAGGACGGGCGCTAGAGGCCGATTTGTTATACCAAAAAACTGGCTTCCCACTTAAGGCGGGACAAAAATGAAGTCGCAAGCCGATTCATACGAAGTCAGTTGCCGTCGCTACATTGCAATTTGTCCCGCCTTAAGTGGGAAGCCCACAATCTGAAAGAACTTAAGTTGGTGTGAGATAGTACCCCCACATTCGGACGCAGCCCAACCACACACCTCCATGAAAAAATTCAACACAGCCGGCCCGTCCATCGTAGGCGACCATTACATGATTGACCCGCTCACGCGATTCGACTTGCCAGAAGTTGAATCGCTGATCGATGACAAGCGTTACTTTGTTCTGCACGCCCCCAGGCAGACTGGCAAGACGACCTCTCTGTTGGCACTGATGCACCACATCAACGCAAAGGGGCAGTACCGTGTACTCTATGCCAACATTGAAGGCGCACAAGCGGCGCGGGGTGATATGAGTGCTGGCGTGGCGATTATTGGTAATGTCATTGCCCATGCAGCCGGTCTTTACCTGAAAAACAATCGATTGATTGACTGGCTGGAACAAGAAGGCGAACATACTCCTGCGGGCAACCGCTTGTCGCGCCTGCTGGCCTACTGGGCGCAAACCACCGATAAGCCTGTGATTTTGTTGCTCGATGAAGTCGATGCACTGGTGGGCGACACTTTGATTTCGCTTTTGCGCCAGATTCGCGCCGGTTACGCCCAGCGGCCAGAGGCTTTTCCGCAGGCGATGATTTTGTGCGGCGTTCGTGATGTGCGCGATTACCGCATTCACACCGCCCATCACGAGATCATCACCGGCGGTTCGGCTTTTAACATCAAGGCCGTGTCGCTTCGTCTGGGCAACCTCACCCCCGATGAAACACAAGCGCTGTGGCAGCAGCATGAAGATGCCACTGGCCAGTTGATAGACAAAGCCATTTACCCAGAGCTGTGGCAAGACACCACAGGACAACCCTGGCTGGTCAATGCCTTGGGGTATGAAGTGACCTGGAACGACCGCTCAGCGCGTGACCCCAGCACACCCATCACATTGGAGCGCTACAAAGCGGCTCGTGAACGACTGATTCAAAGTCGTGCCACGCACCTGGATCAACTGGCCGACAAATTGAAAGAACCAAGGGTGCATGGCATTGTGGCGGCGCTTTTGGAAGGCGAGTTTGTATCTGACCATTTTTCAACCGATGACCTGCAATACGTTGAAGACCTGGGGCTGATTTGCCAAAGGCCCATGCTGACCATTTCCAATCGCATCTACCGTGAAATCATTCCGCGTGAACTCACCTGGCCGGCGCAGGTGGTCATTGCTCACCAACAACCCTGGTATCTGGATGCCCGCCGCCATTTGGATATGAAAAAACTGCTGACTGCATTCCAACAGTTCTTTCGAGAAAACTCGGACGCCTGGCTGGAAAAGTTTGACTACAAGGAAGCCGGCCCGCAATTGCTGCTCCAAGCCTTTTTGCAGCGCATTGTGAACGGCGGCGGTCGAATCAATCGCGAATATGGCCTGGGGCGCAGACGAACCGACCTCTTTCTGGAATGGCCTGTCGATGAGGCTTTGGGCTATTTGGGTGCGGTGCAGCGCGTGGTGATTGAACTCAAAATTTTGCACCAAAGTCTGGAAACCACGACGAAACAGGGCTTGGTGCAAACGGCTGACTATGCTGACCGCTGCGGTGCAGATGAATCACATTTGATCATTTTTGACCGCCACCCCGATAGGTCATGGGATGAGCGGATTTGGCAGCGCGATGAAATGGTGGGGCAGCGTGTGATTGGTGTTTGGGGGGCGTGATCAGACTCTTGCACAACACGCCTGCACCCCAAAGGACGACCACCCGAAGACTCCAACATGTAAACATAGAGTAAATCCAAAGGGCTATACCAGAACAACTTGGTCACTGGATATTGGCGATGATTGACGCGCCCATGCTGGATGCCATTTTTATTGCACACTGACTTGTGAGTGCCAGAATTCCAAACGCACCCCGCACACCATGAAAAAATTCAACACCGCAGGCCCATCCATCGCAGATGACCACTACATGATTGACCCGCTCACGCGCTTTGATTTGCCAGAAATTGAATCGCTGATCGATGACAAGCGTTACTTTGTGTTGCACGCCCCCAGGCAGACCGGCAAGACGACCTCACTGCTCGCGCTGATGCATCACATCAATGCCAAAGGGCAGTACCGTGCACTTTATGCCAACATTGAAGGCGCGCAAGCGGCGCGAAGCCATATTGAAAGCGGCATGTCCGCCATCACCCAGGCCATTGCCCGTCAAACGGCGTATTACCTCAAAGACTTGCATCTTCAGTCATGGCTGGAAAAGAACAGCGGTATTGACCCCAATGAGCGACTGACGGCCATGTTGGCGCACTGGGCACAAATCACGGATAAGCCTGTGATTTTGTTGCTCGATGAAGTCGATGCCTTAGTCGGCGACACTTTGATTTCGCTCTTGCGCCAGATTCGTGCGGGTTACGCCCAACGGCCGGAGGCTTTTCCGCAGGCCATGATTTTGTGCGGCGTTCGTGATGTGCGCGACTACCGCATTCACACCGCCCACCACGAGATCATCACCGGCGGATCGGCTTTTAATATCAAGGCCGTATCGCTTCGCCTGAGCAATCTCACCTCCGATGAAACACAAGCGCTATGGCAGCAGCATGAAGATGCTACCGGCCAGTTGATAGACAAGGCCATTTATTCTGAACTGTGGCAAGACACCACCGGACAACCCTGGCTGGTCAATGCTTTGGGGTATGAAGTGACCTGGAATGACCGCTCAGCGCGTGACCGCAACACCCCCATCACGCTGGAGCGCTACCGTGCAGCTCGTGAACAATTGATTCAAAGCCGTGCCACGCACCTGGATCAACTGGCCGACAAATTGAAAGAACCAAGGGTGCATGGCATTGTGGCGGCGCTGCTGGAAAGCGAAACAACAAGTATCGACGTGACCACCGACGATCAGCAGTATGTTGAAGACTTGGGGCTGATTACCACACGCCCTCAAGTGCGCATTGCCAACCGCATCTATCAAGAAATCATCCCCCGCGAACTGACACTGATAGCCCAAACTCGCATCACCCACCAGCAACCCTGGTATCTGGATGCCCGTCGCCATTTGGATATGAAAAAACTTCTGAGTGCATTCCAACAGTTCTTTCGAGAAAACTCGGACGCCTGGCTGGAAAAGTTTGACTACAAAGAGGCTGGCCCGCAATTGCTGCTGCAAGCCTTTTTGCAGCGCATTGTGAACGGCGGCGGTCGAATCAACCGCGAATATGGCTTAGGGCGCAGGCGCACCGACCTCTTTCTGGAGTGGCCTGTCGATGAATCTTTGGGCTACCTTGGCACGGTGCAGCGCGTGGTGATTGAACTCAAAATTTTGCACCAAGGTTTAGAAGCCACGACGAAACAGGGCTTGGTGCAAACCGCTGACTATGCCGACCGCTGCGGCGCAGATGAATCGCATTTGATCATTTTTGACCGCCACCCGGGCGTCTCTTGGGAAGAACGCATCTGGCAGCACGATGAGGTAGTGGGGCAAAGAGTGATTGGCGTTTGGGGGGCGTGAGCAGCTTCTTGCACAATACGCCTTTCATTCCCATCTGACGATTAACCATGAATCCGCCCGAAGCACCCACCACAAACAGTCACACCCTGCTTGACCCCAAAAACGATTTTGTTTTTAAGGCTTCCCACTTAAGGCGGGACAAATGCAATATCAATGGGTTACGGTTGATTCGCTCACGTGGTTTTCTTGGCAGGGGAAGCTCACCCATTTGGTTGATTAGCCGTAACAAGCGCATGCAACTGACTTCACCCTGTCCCGCCTTAAGGATGTGGTCAGTAATAAGTTCCCCATTTGGCTCGTCAGATTTGGGCGCACTGCGTCGTTACAAATCGCTTATGTGGCATGGCCACACCGCGCGATTTGCGCCTAGCATTGCATCCCAACTCTGACGGCCAAATGG
>CAIXMC010000143.1 GCA_903920405.1 uncultured beta proteobacterium | reverse complement strand
CCCTCGGTTCGCTCATTTCTAAAAACATGTTTAAGATCAATAGGTTGCAATCGTCGAAGAGAGCATTTTTTGCAAAATGTCAAAATAATACCTATAAAAATCATTTGTTTACAAAAAATGAGCGAACCGAGGGACGTAAGTAAGGAGAAGTCAAATTTTGACACAAAACAGCCGGAAAATGACGTCAGACGTTCACATCAGCCATGAATTTGAAACCCATGGACTTCTCAAAATCCATGATTTTGCGAATCACCATGTCATCGAGCACATAACCTGCAGTTAGCATCAGTAGCCCGCTGGGTGTCACTAAATCGCGTGACAGAACCATGCCCACTTGCAAATCACGCGTAGAGAGCGACATTTCAACCACGCGATCCGCATTGGCATCGTGGTTGGCAGCCTCGTAGAGCAAGGCCACCAGGGCATCTACCACAAGGGGGTCATAGCGTTTGCCGCGCCCTTGAATGATGACTGTTCTGGCTTGTACCTTATCGAGCTTGCGTTGCGCCAGGATGCCAATTTGCAGACTGTCGTAGTCGCAAGCTACAACCAAAATTCTGGCACCCAGGGGAATTTCGTCGCCCAAGAGCCTATCGGGGTAGCCTGCACCATCGAATCGCTCCAACTGGGCAGCAATGATTTCTGTAGCGTTTTTGAGTTCATCCAAGGGAAAAAGCAATTGCGCAGCGCAAGCCGGATGTTTGCGAAACACTTCAAGTTGGTTCGTAGTCAACATCACGATGGGCGTTTGGAGCATGTCATCATCAAAACCTACTTTGCCAATTTCATGCAGCAAACCTGCCACAAAAACTTCTTGTGATTGCATGGAATCGAGTCCAATACGCAAGGCAAGGCGACGGGCAAGGTCTGCCACGCGTCGAGAATGACCCGCAATGTGGCTGTTGCGAAGTTCTACCAAGCTGGTAAACACCTTGATCGATGTAATGAAATTGGTTTTTAGCCGTTCGTTGGCATGATTCAAAGCGCTGTTGGACTGTTGTAGTTCAGCCGTTCGCTGCTGAACCTTGGACTCAAGGCCGACGTTTAATTCTTTCAGCTCGTCGTTTTGAACTTGAATGAGTGCATGCAAACGCACCTGTTCAAGCGCCATGGCACGCTGTTGCAAAGCACCCCGCACAATCAAAAGGATGTCGTTGTCATCCCAGGGCTTGGCAATGTAGCGATAAATTTCGCCACGGTTAATGGCACCCATGACGGAAGTCACATCGGCGTAACCCGTGAGCAGCAGTCGCATGGTGTCAGGCCAGCGCTGTCTGACCTGTTCCAGAAAAACAACCCCGTCCATCTCGGGCATTCGCATGTCAGAGATAACAAGGTCAAACGATTCGTTGGTAAGCATGGCAAGGCCTGCCTGACCGCTTTCAGCCACTTTAACCTGAAACCCTTTGGCACGAAACAATCTTCGCAATGCCGACAAAATACTGGGTTCGTCGTCAACAAATAGCAAAGTGGCGCTGGTGGGACTTGGTGCAAAAGGGGTTTTGGGGGTGGTATCTGTCATGAAAAAATTTTCTTAAGCGGGCAGTGGGTCTGCGTAAAACTGGATATCCGTCAGCATATCGGTCAAGTTACCCGAGCTATGGATGCAGCAGGGTAAATTTGTTCTAAAGCCAACTTCGTCATTCCCGCGAAGGCGGGAATCCAGAATGCACTAGATTCCCGCCTTCGCGGGAATGACAAAAATTCAAGAACTTACCTTCAGAACAAATTCACCCTGATGGATGCAGGGCTTTCCCATTT
>CAIXMC010000142.1 GCA_903920405.1 uncultured beta proteobacterium | reverse complement strand
TGGTCGGCCTGGAGAACATCCCCGTTTTCACGGTAAAACTTATCGCCAACGCGCTTGCCTTGCAGCAAGCCGGTAGTCGAGTCCATTTGCGATGTATAGGCTGAGTTAACCAAGACATGCTTGGCTTTACGCTGCGTACTTACCGAGTCCAATGCATCAGCCAACGAACCTTTGGCCCATGAACTCATTCTTCTATTGAATTTTTTCCATTGCTGTTTCTTCGCAATAGATGATGTCAAATCCTCAGAAACTACTATAGCCGCCTTATCCACTATGCTATGTGCAGATTGGAATGCAATATTGCGAAGTTGATCCTGAGTTTCATCCCGCCGCGCATCAATTTTCTTGCGGCCAAGATTGTTTTGTTTGATGCGATCAGCCTTGGCAATATTACCAGCCTTGCGGTGTTTCTTTTCCAGCGCGTGCAACTTATTGCGCTGCTTATTTGTTTCAGCAGTCTTGTCGCTGTACTCAGTCAGCACTGAGCCAAATTTCTCACCATGCGTCTCACCATCA
Source organism: uncultured beta proteobacterium (assembly GCA_903920405.1). GTDB lineage: Bacteria > Pseudomonadota > Gammaproteobacteria > Burkholderiales > Burkholderiaceae_C > Rhodoferax. The sequence goes on along the minus strand of CAIXMC010000142.1, from coordinate 5,066 downwards.
GAGTCAATGAACGCCTCGGTATAACCTTTATCTATGCCAATGACCTGTGTGCCACATACGCGTCCGTCGCCTTTTTCAGTTGCATAGTGAATCTCGGCACGGTCGTCTTTCACAATAATACGCAGATTTCGTCCAGTAAGATCGACATTTTTCCCGCTAGATGTTGTTGCTAATGTGATGTCGCTGCCATACTTTTTTGCAATTTGAATAGTGACACTCAGTCGTCCATCAACAACCTTTGATGTGTGCCTGTCAGATCGAACGATGAATTGATTTGCAACTGCCGATTTCCCATGCCGAAAATGCTTGCGCATTTGACGGTGTAGAAAGTTGTCAGTTTGCCATTTATCATCGCGTAATAGTGTGTAGAGTCGTTTCTGTTCTGCTTTGTCCTTGGTGCGAGCATGGATAGCTTGACGAACCTTGACCATTGCTGCTGCTTTGTACGTCAATACATCGTTCATGATGTCTTTTGTGGTTTCGTTGCGGATTGTTCCATCTACCAGAAAACTTGTGTAATATTGCCCCGCAGCTATTTCTGCACGAATATCCTGATTACTTTTCCCAATGTTTTGAAGCGCACCATAACGTCGCCAAATATCAGCGCGAATGTAGCCTACAAACTTGCAAATGGTAGCAAGATGGATTGGCATATCAGCAACAAGGGTGCGCGTAACTTTCAAGGAAGCGCCTTTACCAATTTCGGGTTGAAGTTGGTGACATCACACTCAGCAGCGAACGCAACAATCTGCGCATCTGTCGGTGGGTCTTTTATATTCTCAAGCAGAACATCGGACAGTTTCTTGGCAAAATCTTTATGCTTGCGCCAGAACGCTTTTGCTGCATCAACCTTTTGTTTTCCACCTTTGAACTTATAGGCTGCGGCCTTGTGCGCAGATTGCGCCGTCTTATAGCCATAACCTTGCGCATCATCGATAACCTTGCCATCAATGTCGCAGATGTCAAAGCGCGTTTGCATTTCAAAGAAACCGAATTCTTCATCAATAGCAACACGCACTGTTCTCGCTTTCAGTTGATAGTTCATTGCAATTCTTCTTTTAAATGTTCTAGTTTGTATTGAGGAAACTCTTCCTTGATAACTTTATGATACTTCCGCATTCCATGCAACCGACAACTAAAGGTATGAACGATAGCCATTAAATCCTCAACCATTTCTTGCTGTGGTGACAATGATTCCTGGTTTGCCACAACAATCTCACAGCCATTTTCAGTAGCAATATGGCTAAACAAATCGAAACCAAATCGCATCAAACGATCCTTGTGAGCAACAATCAATTTCACAATCTCGCCACGTTGAATGCGATCCACAATGGACAAAAAATGTTTGCGTTTGAAATTCATTCCTCCGCCAATTTCTTGCACCCACTCGTCAACCGGAATTGCACCTGCCAAACAATAGCCTTCCATCGCCGCTACTTGTGACGCTAAATCATCTTTCTGTCCGGCACTACTGACACGGCAATAAACAACGATGCTTTTCTTATCTGGCGCACCACCCAACAACAACCGAACATCCGACTCGTCAAAATATCTCTGACCTGAAGGCAATCGTTTTGCCGTCAGCTTGCCTTCACGCTCCCATCGGCGAATTGTTTGGACTGATCGCCCAACACGTTTTGCAAATTCATTGATACGATAGTTGTTCATGGCGATCAATTATAACCACATCTGAAAAGCTAATCAACAACTGTTTGTAACTCATGTGGCGCATCTGGCATCCCCATACGATCAACAGCACGGCCAAGGACATCACCCACAAAGGCCACAGTCCCTTGTGCGCTACCCAACGGGCGTAAGGCGTTAGCCCTGTTCGCCCTTCTACCTGGCCCTCTAGCACAAAGGGCGTATGCGAAGGTGCTGCGTAGCTCACTTGACCCAAGTGGTTCACGATGGCGGTTCGCCCAGTGTTGGTGGCCAGCAAAAAAGGACGGGCAAACTCCAGCGCACGCATACGCGCAATCTGCAAGTGCTGATCCATCGCCAGATGTTCACCAAACCAGCCCAAATTGCTGACATTGACCCAAATGGTTGGGGCCAGCGCTTCGTTTACAAACTGGGTGGCCAGTTCTTCTGTGAATAAATTTTCATAGCAAATGGTGGCTGCCAGGCGTTGGCCTTGCCAGTCAAACGTGGGTTGAGGCAATCCCCCACGGTTAAAGTCACCAAAAGGAATGTGCATCAAATCGGTGAACCAGCGAAAAAAAGTGGGAATGAACTCACCAAAGGGCACCAGATGATGCTTGTCGTAGCGCCAGGGCTTGGTTTGCCCGGGCGCAAAGCCAACGACGGAATTGGTGTAACCCTCGGTGTAGTTGCCTAACGTGACACCCACCAGTGCAGCCTGATCTGCCGTGGCAAAGCGCGCCTTTGTATCTGTCCAATAGCCAGTAGGCAATCGATCAGGCGGCAGTGCGAAGGCGGTCTCGGGGGTGATGATGAGCGAACTTCGGCTGGCGTTTAATTGCTCACCATACCAGTGCAAGGCTTGTTGAATGCCAGTGCTCACATCAAACTTTTCATCTTGAGCAATGTTGCCTTGCAATAAAGTCACTTTGAGTGTTCCAGCAGAGCCTCCCGTTGGTGTGGGCAGCCACTGTGGCAGCACCATGAGGGCCAATGCCGCCAGTCCACACCCTGCCATGCGTTGCAAGGACGATGCACTCAAACCCGCCGCCAGCAACGCAGCCAGGGCTGCCACCACAGCACTTGTGCCATACATTCCCACCCAGGCAATCCAGGCTGCCAGTGGCCCGTCGATTTGTGAATAGCCCACAGCACCCCACCCAAAGCCGGTCAAAAGCACGCCACGCGCCAGTTCAGCCAGAAGCCAAAATGCTGCAAAAAAAGTAGCACTCAACGCATGATGGACGGGCGTTAGAAGCCAAAAAAGCATACCAACCACTGCGTAATAAATCGCCAACAATCCCGCCAGAATCAGCACCGCCAACACCGCCAGGATCGCATTCAAACCGCCAAAAGTGTGCATGGCAGTGAACAACCAGCCAAACGTGCAGGCCAGCCAGGCCGTGGCAAACAACCAGCCACGCACAAAGGCCTCACGTCCACTGAGGCTGGAGTTGATCAACATCACCAATGTCGCCAGCGCCAGCAACGCACCCCACCACAAAGGCTGACCCTGTGCCCAACCCGATACAGGCCAAGCCAGGCTGGCTGCCTGCAGCAGGCCCGCCAGCACAGAGAGTAAGAGCGGTATCAAAAGACGACCCAGGGTAGGTTGAACAAACAGGTAAAAGCTGGAATTCTGGGGGCTAGTCATCATGCACGGGGGTGACTTTGAACCACTTCACAGCCCCACCCTTGGTGTGCATCGCCGCAAACTTTAATCCCGAACGCACATGGTGTTCACCACGCCTTGGTACATGACCCATTTCATGCGCGATCAAGCCACCGATGGTGTCAAATTCATTGTCACAGTCGGTACTGTAGAGTTTGATGCCAAAAGCATTTTCAACGCGATCAAGGGTGGTATCGCCACTGACCCTGTAACTGCGATCAGCTAGACCAAAAATATCACCTTCATCTTTGGCAATGTCAAATTCGTCCTCAATCTCCCCCACAATTTCTTCCAGAACATCTTCAATGGTGACCAAACCGGCCACGCGGCCAAACTCGTCAATCACAATGGCCAGATGGTTATGGTTGGCCTGAAAGTCTCGAAGCAAGTCGTTCAAGGCTTTGCTCTCGGGAACGAACACTGCGGGGCGCAGCAAGGCACGAATGTTCAGTTCTGGTGCTCGCTGTAGTTTGAGCAAATCCTTGGCCATCAAAATGCCAATGATGTTTTCACGATCCCCATCAAACACCGGAAAACGCGAGTGCGCTGTGCTGATCATTCCCCGAATCAGATCATCTACTGACGCAACAATATCGATCATGTCCATGCGGGTGGAAGGCACCATCACATCACCCGCCGTCAGGTCTGCCATGCGAATCACGCCCTCCAACATGCGGCGTGAATCAGCGCCAATGAGTAAATTGTGCTCGGCTTCAGCCAGAGTGTTGATTAATTCGACAGTGGAATCGGGGCCGGGATGGAGGAACTCGGCCAGCTTTTGCAAAAATGTGCGCTGGTCTTTGCGATCAGGTGACACAGGGTAGGGGTCAGACACGGCCAATCAAGCAGGACATGCGGTTGTTGAACAAGCCTCTAGGATACATCACCCTCTTCACGCCAAAGCCAGTGCTCGCAAGCAGCGCTGCCGGTGGACTGTGCCACTGTTGGGTGCAATCTCTTCTGACCTGAGCCGCAATCCATAAGTCAATCCAAGCTGATCTGCCCGCAAAACCCAGGCGCAGAGGCGATCAAGCTGGGCTTCGGGTTCGCGCAGACCCGTTTGCTGCTGGTCAAGCCACAAAGTTGGCTGCTGCAAGGCGGTGCTGTCACGGCTGACCAGTTCACCCGTTTTTGCCGCTTTTTTCCAGACAATGGTTTTTAAGGTATCGCCGCTGCGGTAAGGGCGCAGGCCGTCGGGTTCGCCCTGGTGACTGATGCGCAGCGCGTGAGCATGAATGCCCTCTGACGCTTGGCCTACAGGCAGAGGCGGCGCAAAAGGCTCTGGGGCGGGATACACCAAAAGATGTGCTGCTGGCCGCCACATGGCCCAAACGCGAAACGTGCCCAGAGGAAAAAAAGTTTCAATGGACACCGTGGGCAACCGGTGCAGCCCACGGCGCTCAGGTGCATAAGTCAGTTGAACCCGTGCATCGGCTTGACTGGGAACGTCAGACCATGCCCACTGCCCAGAATGCAGAACAGACAGGCCAATGCCATAGCGAACGGTACGGCGATCATTGTGAAGTGTGGTGTTAAAAATGGCTGTAGCGCCCGCGTGTATTGCATCGGGCGCTATCAAATTTAATGTTAATCCGCACAATGTGCTGTGACTGACGTGAATGGCCACCACAGCACAGCCAGCCAACAAAAAGGTGAGTACAGAGCCCAGATTGAGCTGGTAGTTAATGGAAGCCACCAGCAACAAAAGCAACGTCACCCCCAGCATCAAGCCTGCTCGCGTTGGCAAAAT